>JAUXWL010000165.1 GCA_030680155.1 Anaerolineales bacterium | reverse complement strand
TCCATCTTGAGGATGGTCAGAAGCAGGTCGCCCGTGGATTGATCGTCCACTTCGCCAGCCCGCGCGACCGCCGCGTTGTAGGCTTTGATCGCGCCCAGTTCAGCGTTTTCATCGTTGGTGAACATCTCCAAAACCGTTTTGCCGATCTTGATCTCGTTGATCTTGGAGACAATGGGCATCCCCTCCAAAAAGAGAATGCGCCGGATCAGCCATTCGGCATGGTGCATCTCGTCAATTGCCTGCTTCTCGATTTTTTTATGAAGTTTCTCGTACCCCCAGTTATCGCACATCTCGGAATGCACCATCAACTGGCTGATGGCGGTCAATTCATCCGCCAGAAGGTCGTTTAAAGTTTTTAGAAGTTTTTCGTTGCCTTTCATGTTGATTCCTTTCGTTATCAGGTTGAAAAGTTGGCACGATGGAACGTTCAAACTTGCAACCTTCCAACGTGCCAATAGGATTTAGAACATTGGCTCCATCGCCATGGCGGGATGGTTGTGCGCCTCCAGCCAGGCGAGCAGGTCGTCAACGGTTGTCACATTGCGTTCGTCGGCGATCTTGTCCAGCAGATCAGGGTCGCCTTCGCGTTCACAGACCTGCTTGAATTCATCGGACATGGTCTGCTTCAACACGGACGACATCCATATCACACGCTTGAAACCGCCGTCAGCGGAGATGAACTTGGGACTGATGAGATAGAACTTGCCGACGCCCATCACGCCCGGAGTTTGCATCCCGCCGCCCGCGATGCCCGCCAGAGTCGAGAAGGTCATGCCGGCGGGGGTCATGGAGGTGTCTTCGCGGCTGACCACCATCACGCCGTTGGCTTCGGGGATGAGCATCACGATGCACTCGAAACAGCCGCAGGCCGTCATCGGGTTTTCCATGATGGAGTACATCGAGACTTCCTCCACCACACCATGCGAACCGATCCTGGCGTAATCGTTCGTGCCTTGCCAGTAGCCCCTCCTGTCGTCGAGTTGTTTGCCGAGTTTGATGGGCTGGTTCGGTCCAGTGGGATTGATGCTGAACGAGGCTTTGCAGTCCAGCCAGTTGTACGCGCCGCATAAGCCAAGCCGTTCAGGCGAGACCACACAGACGTGATTCGGCGCGAACGATTGACAGAGTGTGCAGGAGTAGAACTCTTCCACTTTGTCATCGGTCAGGTCGGCGAGACGTTTGTTGCGGAAGTCGTACGAAACGCGCGCCTTTTCCAGCCATTCGACATGGAGCGCGGGATCGGTGACAATCGTCACCTGGACCTTGTCCACGATGGCGCCGAAGTCTTCATGGAAACGCGCATGCAGGATCTTGCCGAACGATTCGAGACTAAAGCCTTTGTCTGCCGCGGTATTCGAGATGCGGATCCATGCGATATCGCGCTGGCCGACGTGCTGGATTCCGCTCGCGCCGTTGACGAAGTAGTGGACTTGTCTTTCCAGCACAGGCTCAAAATCCTGTTGCATCTGCCGCCCTGCGACCTTGATGATGATGCCCAAATCCGTGGAACCTTGCGCAGGGACTTGCGAGAAGTCTGGCCCGATGACTTCGATCTTGCCGTCGGTGACTTCATCAAGTTTTGCCATGTGGAGGTATTCAAAGGCGCGGCTATGCTTGCCGCCGAACTCCACGCGCAAATCCGCCTTGCGGACGACTTCACCTTCAAAGGCGGAGCCATACGGAACGGGCACATCCACGTTTGAAACTTTGACCTTGACGCCGCGCACTTCGATACATTTTTGAACAAGTTGCTCGGCGCGTTCGAGATCGTCCTTGCCTTCGATCTGGTTGAACGGCATCGAGACGACGTGCTCATAGGTTGTCACGCCCGTCGGCAAAATCTCAGGGATGATCGTATCGGCAATGACCGGGAAACCGAAATTGATCGCGCCAGCCGCGGCGGCGTATTTGAGGTCGTCCACTTCGCCCAATGCAAGCACAAAGGCAAAGACACGATCCTTGTTGTAGAGCAGGATTTCGCGCGATTGACCCGGCTTGAGTCCGCCGAAGGTTAGGGCAGAGCGGGTGGCAAATCCCAGCGCATAGATGGCAGAGATGGTGTCCGTGCCAAACGGGACGGTAAACGTGTTGTAGCCAAGCTCCACGCCTTCTTCTTGCAGTTGATGGATGATGCTGCGTCCATTGACGTTGCCGCAGAGGAAGGTCAGGATGTTACGGCGTTGCAATTCACGCACGATCTTGACCGCCACCTCATTCGATTTCGCGCATCCAACAATCGCGGCAAAACCAGGCATACGACCGTCCACCAGTTGAATGCCCCACGAGCGGAGTTGAATGTCGTCAATGGGACCATTCAAGTGCCCGTCCGCCTCCCCTCTCCCCTCGGGAGAGGGGCTGGGGGGGAGGGCGCCGTTATCGGGGCTGGTGAACGATGTGCCGCCCGCGAGTTTAAATCCAGGCATGGGTTCAGGCTGAAGCCCATAAGCGAAGCGCACAGCTTCAATCGTCTCGGCGGCGAGAAGCGTTGCCATTCCTGCGTCGAGAGTCTCGCCTAAATAGGGAGTCCATTTTGTAAAAGCAGGGATTGGGTGAAGCATATCCCGCGCGTATTTCATGACAGGCTGCAAGTCTCCAAGTTTTTCAATTGACATGCCTGTCATGCCAAGGATGGTCGGAAGATAATACGCCGTGTTGGGGAACGAAACAGGCGTGTCGGCGCCCTTCTCATTCAGCGCCCTGTTGAGCGTCAATTCGGCTTCGATAACCAGCGCATTCGCGCCGCGCATTGCCCTCGTTGCAATATACTTTGACATAGTGTAGTCTCCTGGTCTTCTGGTCAGATGGTCTCGTAGTCTCTTCGCCCATACGCGGTTGTGCGGTGGACTATGAGACTAAACGACTAGGCGACTATCCGACTACTCCATAAATCGCTTCGCGCCGTTGTTCGATTGGAAGTTTCTCCAACTCGTTCATCCTTGTGTCGCCGGAACGACCAAACTTGTTCGGGTCATATTCGGGCAGGCCGAGCGCGGCGCGCTTCTTGTCAATGTGCGCCAGCGTGGCTTCGATCATCTTTTGCGGGTCGGGGATGAACTCCAATTTGCCGCCGTAAATTTTCTCCCAGCCTTCGCTGATGTATTTCAGCACTGCATCGCTGTCATTGACCCGGTCAGGCATACCGCTGACCGGCGACGCGCCGCCGAAGATCACATACACACCCGACGCCACGCAATAGGTGGCAATCGCCAGCGCCTTCTCGCTCATCCATTCGGGCGCGAGACCGACGGCGGGGATCTGGTCAATGTCATCGCCCAAGCCGCCCTCTTCGACCATTTGCGTCAGCACCGTCAGGATGCGGGTATTGTCCACGCATGAGCCCATGTGCAGGACGGGCGGGATGCCCACCGTTTCACAGATTTCCCTCAACCCGCTTCCGACTTCGCTCAAGCCTGCTTCGCCCAACATTAGCCCCAACTTACCCGCAGCGATTGCGCCGCAGCCCGTCTGGACGACCAGCACATCCTGCTTGAGCAATGCCTTCACGACCAGGTTGTGCAGGTAATCCTGCGATGAACGCGGGTTGTTGCAGCCCACGATCGCCGCCACGCCGCGGATGCGTCCCGTCATGATGGCGTCATTCAACGGGCGGAACGAGGCGCGATACGAGCCGCCGAGCATATAGTTAATATACTCATGCGAGAAGCCAGGGATGACGTCTTCTTTGATTTGCGGGATTCTGACCTTGGCTGACTCGCGGTTCTTGAAATTATCAATTGCCACTTTCAGGATTTGCCTGGCAATCGTCAATGCCTTATGTTCATCGAACTCGATATGTGTCGCGCCTGTGATCTTGACCTTCGGCGACGTGGTGATGATCGCCGTGTGGAAGTTCTGCGCCAGTCCCACCAACGCCTGCATGATGCACTGCACATCCACGACCATCGCTTCGACCGCGCCGGTCATAATGGCGAGTTCCTGATGCAGGAAGTTGCCCGCCGCAGGGATGCCCTGCCGCATCAAAATTTCATTGGCTGTGCAGCAGATGCCCGAAAGGTTCACGCCCTTCGCGCCCGCCGCTTTGGCATACGCAATAATTTCAGGGTCTTGCGAAGCCGCGACCAACATCTCGCTCATGGACGGTTCATGCCCATGCACAACCACGTTGACCATGTCTTCTTTGATCACGCCGAGATTGGCTTGTCCCAATATCGGGGCAGGCGTGCCAAAGAGAATGTCCGAGATGTCGGTGGCGATCATCGAGCCGCCCCAGCCGTCTGCCAGCGCGGTCCGTATCGCGTGGTTCAAAATATGTTCGGGGTCCTGGTCGTCGCCGATGTGTGTGCGATGCAAAGCCTCCACGACCTCCCGATCCACGCCGCGCGGCCAGACATTTTGCTCGCGCCAGATCTGCTGTCTCTTCTTCGGCGCGCGTCTCGCAGGGGCAGCCTCACCGCGCTGCTGTCCGAATTGCGCAATGTAAAGGTCTGCCAGATCGTTGGCAATCTCCTCGGGCGGGCGTCCTTCGATTTTGATGTCGTAATGGGAAGCGACCATTCGCAGTTTGGCAATGTCGCGAATGGCATACCCTTCGGTTTCTCCGTTTGCAGTCGCTTTCAAAAGGAAAGCCATATCGCGTCCGTGGTCGGAGTGTGCCGCGCCGCCTGCCGCAATGGCGCGCGTTAAATTGCGCGCCTGGATCGTATCCAACGTCGCGCCGCATACGCCAACGTCGCCGTTCTTTGTCAATCGGCAGGGACCCATGCCGCACTGCTTGCAGCACATCCCCGCGCCGCCAATATTGCACGGGACCATTGCATCTGCCCGTGTAAAGGCTGTGCCGATACCCAACTCCTCCGCACGGATCAGCATCTGCTGCGCGGCGGGGTCGGACGAATACTCCTTGATCTCACGTTTCTTGGGCATGTTTCACCTCTCTTTTTACGCATCACGCAATACGCAACACGGCTCACGCCCCACCTGTAACGTGTATCGTGTTCCGTTCATTCTTCCTCAACCTTCACCACCCCCATCCCCGGACAAGGCCAAAGCGGGCGTCCCTGATAACTCACCCTCTGCCCGAAACTGACCGTATGCTTGATCGTCTCGTAGGTGGCGGTGTGGCGGAAGAAGGGCTTCTGTCCATCCCCCTGCTGCGCCGCGGTTCCCATTTCGATGGGCATCGTCCATTCCCCCAGATAGCCTGCCTTCTCCAGGGCATCGGCAATTTGCAGGTCATTGATTCTTTTCTTATCGTAGGTTACTTCAATGGTCTGGAATGCGCTGCTGGCATAAACATCCGTAACCCCCGTCAGTTCAAGCAAAATCCGCCGTACCTCCGTGACGTGGTGATCGCCATAGAGCGCGGGCGCTTCAAACGTTTTGGTCTCCATCAAGACACCTCCTGTTATGAAAATGGACGATGACACTGAACGAGAACGTGTAAAAGTATAGACCTTTCCCAGTTTCCATTTTAGCATTTTGATATTCCATAAAGTTGTGCAGATTGTCATCATAAAATCGGATAAATGTACCTAACGCGGGCGGGAGATGAATGTTCCCTTCATCCCGACTGTACAATGTAAAAGATGACTGATTTTGGAAAGGACTGGAAGCCTCGTCTTTCCGGGACAAAACCGTCACAGTTGACAGATCGTCTGAATCAGCTGAGATCAACGCTTCGGGTCCGGGGCCCAGGCCTGGTCGCTGCGCGAAGCGGCATTTCTCATCCGACGGTTGGTCCTGATCGCGTCTGGTTGCAGATTTCCATTTGGGGTGATGTTTGCAGCCTGTCCTTCCCCGAGTTGACAGGCTGTACCAGCCGCGGCGAACCGCTCCCTGATTTTCAGCAGGCGTTGTTGTTGTATTATCTGGTCACCGCTGATGGCACGCCGTTGACCCATACATGGGTGTCGTTTGCCGACCTGCCCGATGGACGCATGTATAATGCCGCGTTTCAGGGCTACAGCGGCGATGAGATTGTGAAAAAGTTTGAACACGTGGGGCGGGATGGCATCCCGCCAGAGCGGATTATCAATCCGCTCCACGAATTTACGAAAGCGTGTCTTTCTATTGGAGGTAAACCCGTTGACATTGGCTCTGCCTCGTTCATTTTTCAAGCCCTGCCGCGCGTGCCGTTGATGGCAACTTATTGGCTTGGCGACGACGATTTTCCCTCTTCATGCAAAATTTTGTTCGATGAGTCTGCCAGTCATTACCTGCCCATTGATGCTTGCGCCATTTTGGGAAGCATGTTGACGAGTAAACTGGTTCGGTTGTAATTTGGCAAAAAAGGGGAGTTCTGTCACTATTCTGCGGCGTGCTGGAAATGTAGAATGAGTAATTCACGAAAGCGCGTAATTGGCGGTCTCTACCGCCAGATTTGCGCTTTTGCCCTACATCCTCATGTTGTTTGGGTACTGGTGAGCGCACGCTGCGCAGTACGCGAGGTTTTCGTGATCTACTGAGAATGTTCTTAAGCAGGAGTATCCTATGAAACTTGCAATTACCGGCAAAGGCGGCGTAGGCAAGACCACGCTCACGGCATTGCTGGCGCAGTCATACGCGGATGTGGGGCGTCAGGTGCTGGCTGTGGATGCCGACCCGTCCCCGTGCCTTGCGGGTGCGTTGGGATTCCCGCCCGAACTGCGCAAAGAACTCCATCCCATCGCCGAAATGGACGCGCTCATCGAGGAACGCACGGGAGCAAAACCCGGCACGGTTGGCGGATTCTTCACACTGAATCCTCGTGTGGATGACATCCCCGAACGATTCAGCGTCCTGCATCGCGGTGTGCGCCTGCTTGAAATGGGGTCAGTGGATATGGGCGGTTCGGGTTGTATCTGTCCCGAGTCTGCGATGCTGAAGACCCTCTTCACCCATCTCTTGTTCCGCAAGGATGACATCCTGCTGCTCGATATGTACGCGGGTGTGGAGCATCTCGGCCGCGCCACCGTGGATTTCGTGGACGCCATGCTGGTCGTCGTCGAGCCGACGCGTAGAAGTCTTGGCACGGCGGTGCAGATCAAGAAACTGGCGAATGACATCGGTTTACAACGTTTATATCTGGTGGGAAATAAAGTCCGCAATGACGAAGAAGCAAAATTTCTTGAAACGGAAACGCCTGACATTCCATTGATCGGCTATCTGCCCGCAGATTTGAAAGTGCAGGAAGCGGATAGGCTTGGCATCCCTGTGTACGACAATGTGCAGAGTTTGAAGAACGCGACGCAACGAATCACTGCCAGGCTCAATGAATTGACCCGCGACGAGGCGGTTGAATGATACGAACGCGTCGCACCAGACTTAATGAGATTCGTTCTACCTGCTTACAAACCCTACTTAATGAGGCGCGTCCACCTGTAAGGTGCGACGCACCCTCTGGAGAGTATCAAGAATGACCACTACCATCGCGCTTGCAGGCAAAGGCGGCGTGGGCAAGACCACTGTCGCAGGCATGATCATCAAGTATCTTGCCCAAAACCAGACCGGCAGCATCCTAGCCATTGACGCCGATCCTTCCTCCAATTTGAACATGGTCCTCGGACTCGACCTCGAATGGACGGTCGGCGACATCCGCGAAGACATGTTGGAGCAGGTTAAATCGTCACTGGCGCAGGGCGGCGCGGCAATGGGCGCCCTGCCCGGAGGGGTGAACAAACGCGATTATCTCGATTACCAAATCCGTTCGTCCCTATCCGAAGGGTCTCGTTTTGACTTGATTGCAATGGGCAGGAGTGAGGGAGCAGGGTGCTACTGCGCGGTCAACCACAATCTGCGCGAAGTGATCGACGGCATGAGCAGACACTATGCTTATGTGGTGATAGACAACGAAGCGGGGATGGAACATCTTTCCCGCCGCACGACACGGGATGTCCAGCATCTGTTGATTGTCAGCGACCCAACCCGGCGCGGGTTGGTGGCGGCGCAGCGCATTGCAGACATGCGCAAGGAGCTCGACATCAACATCGAGAACACACATCTCATCATCAACCGCCTGAACGGGGAAATGCCCCCTGAACTCAAAACCTTCGCTGAAAAAATAGACGTGCCCCTGCTTGGCACGATTCCCGCAGATGATGAGCTGTCCGAATTCGAATTCTCAGGCAGGCCATTGGTGGAGTTGGGGGACGATACGCCAGTCTATCGATCCATCGAACAAATAATGCGCCAGATGCTCGGATAACAAGTCCGTCAATCGAGTCAGTTAAAACAGCTTTCATCGTGTCAACCTGACCCTCTCCCTGAGAGACTGTTTCTTAACTCGTAGGCAAAGACCCTAAAGGTTTTCGCCGCAAAAAAGAACCATGATTTGCAAAAAGCGCCCACAAAACAGCGTTTTCGTAACCGTGGGAAACCTTTAGGGTCTGACTTAAGAAACGCTCCCTGGGGGACGTGTGACCGTTAGGGGAGAGGGAAATGGTCTTTCATGGTCATCTCTCCACGCTCACCACCCCGCCCAACACATTCAACTTCAGCGTCCACACACTGCCGATCTGGAACTGCTGAAACTCACTGACCGAATTCGCCGAATACGTCTCCTGCCCATCGGGCGTGCCGAAATACACCGTCAGAGTTTCCGCAGCATCACCGATCCGCTGGTCACTGGCAATGGACGGATTCGCATACTCCGGGTAGAGATCATTCCCGCTCAGATCATAAGTCTGGAGGGTCGTCCACTCGTCGCGCATATAACTGCAATACTCATCCGTCTCGGTGTGGCATTCCTCCACCACCTCGCCGTAGCCTGTGCCGGTATCTTCCACCCGTTCCGTACATACTTCCCGGCTATCCGTGTAGCATGAGACGTTGTACGCATCCGAAGGCGGATTTCCACGCTCGTTCGAGTAATCCACCGCCTGAATCTCCTGCACCGGCACAGAGGTCTGCCATTGCACATCCGTCACCGTCCCCTGCACCGATTTGGATGGAATTAAAAACATCGCAACAATTGCGACACAGCAAACAACAAGGAACGCCGCGATCCCGCCGAATAAAAGCCAGTTTGTCTTTTTCTTCGGCGCAGCTTTTTGAGCAGCAGCGGCTTGCGTTTGCGCGGGTTTTGGCGCTTCGGGCTTTGGCAACGGCGCGCCGCACTTCGAGCAGGTCGATTGTGTGCCGGGGTTTTCGTTTCCGCAATTCGTGCAGGTCAAAACTTTTGGCAGGGGCGCCGCCGCTTGCAATATTTGTCCCTTCTGGCGCGCCATGCCTTCCTTGATATCCCCGCCGCATTGTGAGCAGGTGATGGCCGTGGCAGGGTTGCGCGTACCGCAGAACCCGCAATGGATGTCCGCGCCCGAGCGCACTGCATCCGCCACCTTGTCGTCGGTGATGATCTTTTCTTCCGCCGCGCGCTGGAACTGCACATTTTCAGGCTGCGGCGCGCCGCAACTCTGGCAGGTCTTTTCGGGTCCGGGGTTGCGCCCGTCGCAATTCGGGCAAACCCATTCCAACTGAACAAAGCCTTTGGTTACTTTACGGGCCATCTCTCACTCCTTGTTTGGTTTTTATCAGCAGCAATTCTACATCAAACGATTTTACTCCGCGATGCCGTTCCATTTCAAGATTTCATGGATGCGCGACTCGTGGTCTGGCTCTGGATACGGCGACGGATCATGCGCCTCATCCCCAAACTGGGAGTTGGTCAATGCATCGAAGACAGCCCCCGCCCCGTGAGCGACATTGTGCGGGTCATAACCGCCTTCGAGTACAAAGACGATTTTGCCATCGCAGTACTCTTCTGCCAGCCCGACCAGTTTTTTTGAGATTTCATAAAACCCTTTTGTCGAAAGTCCCAAAGACGTGAGCGGATCGTTCCAATGCGCGTCGAATCCCGCCGAGATGAACAACATCTGCGGGCGGAATATTTCGACCACGGGCTTGAAGATTGCGTCAGCGATGCGTGCGAAAGTCCTGTCACCGGCGCGGGCATGCAAGGGTACATTGACCAGCCGTCCCGTGGCATGAGGCGCGTCTTCGATCCAGCCGCTGCCGGGGTAAATTCCCCATTGATGCGTGGAAATAAATCCCGTGCGTTCATCATTCAAAAAAGCGGCTTGCGTGCCGTTGCCGTGATGCGCGTCGTAGTCGATGACCATCACGCGCTCCATGCCGCGTGCGAGCGCATCCTGCGCGGCGATGGCAATGTTATTGAAGATGCAAAATCCCATGGCGCGCTGCGGCTCGGCATGATGCCCCGGCGGGCGGACAATGGCAAAGGCATTCTGCGCATCGCCGTTCATCACTGCCCGCGTGCAAGCAAGCGCGCCGCCCGCCGCAAACAGGGCATCCTCGAAGGATGTTTCGGTAATGTAGGTGGGGGCGTGGTCGATGATTCCCATTCCCTGTTTGCAGGTTTCCTCGATAGCCCGGATCAATTTTGGCTGATGCACGCGTGCCACTTCATCCGTCGTCGCGCGAATCGTCTCGATGCGCTCTGCATGGAATGATGCCAGTTTCGGCTCCAGCACATCCAGCCGGCCGGGACGTTCAGGGTGGCCGGGATATTCGTGATTTGGAGATGGGACAAAGGTGTAAGCGGTTTTCATTCATAAATTATAGCTCCATGTTTGTTGCAGTTTTCCCTTTAATTCCCAAAAGTGACTTGCCGCCAAATAAAACGGGAAAAGTCTCTCAAAAAATCGGGATCGTTTATTTCGCTTGGTGGAGCGGCGAGCGGTGACAATAAACTGAGATCGTAGGAGGGAATCGCAAAATCTGGTGAACCTATGGGGATTCCCGTATCGATCAAGGATTGATATCGAATAGTCCATGCATAAGGACCGCCTTTGGCTCCATCTATCAAAATCGAATCCACTACGATAACGATGTTTGTGTTGTAGGTTGTATCGAGCACCCAGATGCATCCTCCGTTCGTCTCTATCC
This sequence comes from Anaerolineales bacterium, assembly GCA_030680155.1. Classification (GTDB taxonomy): domain Bacteria; phylum Chloroflexota; class Anaerolineae; order Anaerolineales; family Villigracilaceae; genus Villigracilis. The sequence continues at coordinate 6,979 of JAUXWL010000165.1, read as the reverse complement.
CGATTGGATAGCCAAGGAATCCGAATACCGGCTTTTGTCCTGTGTCGATTGGCTGGTCAAGATTGTGATCATCATGGAGAGGTGGAACGGAAATGTCTTCAGCATTGGTTAATTCCATTTCACCAATTGGAATATCCAATATGTGATGGGTGATATTTAACGGGTCGCGATGATTTGTGAGCACCGTAACCATGAATAAAAGTTCATCGCGCTGTGAGACTCTGTTCATGACTTCATTCATCTGTTCATTGATATCGGGGACCATGTGTGAATTTTGCAAGATCTCATTCAGATATATGGCTTGAACAAGTTCAGGGTGAATGAATGTGACGACAATGTGTGCCTCGCTTGAATTGTCTAATTTGATCGTGGCCGTGTTCGACCATCGCTCTGTTTCCTTGATCAATAATTGAAGGGCGGCATGGCGTGCTGCAATTGCTTGCTGGCTGTGATCGCCAGTGACCGGGATCATTGCGGGTATCGAATTTGGCTCAATAGGGACGGCTATTCCAGAATATGTGTAAATAAGATTTATCCAGGGGTGTGGAGTGGATCTGTATAAATTTGCATTGCCCGATTCCGGCTGGCAGGGGATGGGTTTTGATGTGGTTGTATAGGGCGACCCACCACATGCAGTTACCCCCATGATAAGCAACACAATCACATGCCATAGCATAATGGCATGTCTCGCGCATTGTTTTGGTTTAGTGCCTGGCATCGCCCCGCCTCTCTACTGTTATTGCGTGTTTAAAAGGAAAAGTTGCTTTGATTGCCCATCGCTAAGCCTGAAACATGGAAGTGGACAGTGAATGAAATGATATGAATATTATATGGAGTAAGTTGCCCCCATTCAAGTACATTTGTCACCTCTTAAAAAGGTTCCCGCCGCCTGCCAGCATGGGGGGGACATGCTGGTCGGGGCGGCGGGATGACACCAAAATACCAGTAAAAGGGAGGGCAGGTGTCAGTGTGGATAATATACACCTAATTTGTCCATATTACATTAAAGAGTTATAAGAAATTATAGAAACACTGTTTTGCTTTTTTACTCTTTCCCGCCAAAAAGATGCAGCCACTCTTCCAGTTCCCGCGCAGACATTGGTTTCTCATCCGCACTGGTTTGTGTGGAGGTGGAAAGGGCTGTTCTCAAGAGTTTCACAAATTCTTCCGAAGAAATGAATTGTGCCTGATGAATCTTCGCCGAGCTTTGTACCTCCCGATCAGAGGAGATCACCGTCCAGTTTTTGGCGGCTTTCCCCATGGAAGTTAACCGTGTATGGATGGCGGCGTCGGCTGTCTGCCCGAGGCGGATGAAATGCGCTCGCACAGTGCCCAGCTTCCGCATCCCAGCCTGACCCGGCGGCGCGCCGTCGAAATAAACCTCCACCTGCTGACGTCTCACCCGCGCAAAATCCTGCAAGATGCGCGCCAGTTCCATTTCATCATTGGGATCGTCAAGATGTAAACCAAGTTTTGGAATCAGGTTGTGGCCGTCAATCAGATAGGGCATGGAGTGATTGTACTAAAAAAAATACCGCGAGATTCATATCTCGCGGTATTTTTTTTACACCGTTTCAACAACTACGGTCTTTACCTCGAATGTGGGCGGGTGTTCCAATGTCTTTTTCACCTTGCATAACTCCGCCGAGCGGATGAGCGCGGCATGGTATTGCTCGGGGAAGGTAGGTGGAACCTGGATTTCCAACTCGATATTGTCCATCATCCCATTGGCTGGGTTGGCGTGGTTGCGCTGAATAATGCGGATGCCCTCAGTGGGCAGGTTGCGTTGTTTACAAAAACCAAGCACGTAAATTCCCGCGCAAGTACCGATGGAAGCGAGAAATACCTCGAACGGCATCGGCGCAGTGTCTGCTGGCGGCTGGTCGGTTCCAATAGTGTGCCCGCGAAAATGAGCGTCCACTTTTAGCCCGCCGGGAAAATCAATTAGCATCTCCATGAGAAGCCCTCCAAAAATGTGATATTTGTCATGTATATGTGACAACCCGGCCTGCCCCCATATTACCCGCCCGCACCTGAAACCCTTCAAATTCGTATGGTAAACGTGCAAATCCAAATCGAATATAATGAAGACACTTATCAAAAGGAGACATCAATGACAAAGACCAAATCGGATATCACCGTCACACAGCAGGAAGGCGGTGTGGTTCGCAACATCATTAACCAGTTGAAACTAATCTTCCGCCTGATGGGAGACCGTCGCGTAAGTTTCTTCGCCAAGCTCGTCCCTGTTGGCGCGCTCATTTACCTCATCTCCCCGATTGACGCGATTTCGATTCCCGTCATCGGCGTGGTGGATGACGCCGCCCTGCTCTGGCTTGGCTCCTACATCTTCACCGAACTCTGCCCGCCCGAAGTCGTTGCCGAGCACATGAAGGCGCTTACCAGCAACCTGAGCGACGGCGCAGGTGGCGATGTGGTGGATGCAGAAGCGACGGACGTGAAAGAATAAAAATGAATCGGTTCTGGATATTTTTACTGGTACTGACCATCATTAGTTGTGGACAATATTCAAACGCCGCCTCGCCCACCGTCACGCCTCTCTCCCCGCCGATAACTGATTCAACCACCCCAACCGAATCTCAACCTGAGACTCCCACCGCCGAGCAGCCCACGCAAATCCCCGCCGCAAGCGGATTTCCCAACTCCGCCGAATACGAATGGCGTCCCATCATCACCAGCGGACTGACCCGCCCCGTGGATTTACAACCAGCATTCGATGGATCGGGACGCTTATTCATCATCGAAAAATACGGCACGATCCGCATCTACGAGAACGGTCAACTGCTTGCCCAGCCCTTCCTTAACATTGACGACCGTGTAAACGACAGCGGTAACGAAATGGGACTGCTCGGACTGGCGTTTCATCCCAATTACGAAGAAAACGGTTATTTCTACGTCAATTACACCGGCAGCGGCGGCGACACCCGCATTTCGCGCTTTACTGCCAGCGGAAACACCGCCGACCCGCATAGCGAACAAGCGCTGATGGTCATCAACCAGCCGTTCCCGAATCACAATGGCGGAGCGGTTGCTTTTGGTCCAGATGGCTATCTGTATCTTGGTCTTGGCGATGGCGGCGCGGCGGGCGACCCGCAAGGGAACGGACAAAACACCAACACCCTGCTCGGCACGATCCTGCGCATTGACGTGAACAACGGCGACCCATACGCCATCCCTGCCGACAACCCGTTCGGCAATGAAATCTGGGCGTACGGACTTCGCAACCCCTGGCGTATCTCGTTCGACAGCCTCACTGGCGACTTGTGGATTGGCGATGTTGGACAGGGCGCATGGGAGGAAATTGACTTCCTGTCCGCTGGTTCGCCCGGCGGCGCGAACTTTGGCTGGAGCATCATGGAAGGCAGTTATGGTTACGATGGTGAACCCCAGCCGAATCTGCTGCTGCCAGCGGCAGAATACAGCCACGACTTCGGCTGTTCCGTCACGGGCGGATATGTCTATCGCGGCGCGATGCCCGAATGGAACGGCATCTACCTCTACGGCGACTATTGCTCAGGCATTGTTTGGGGGGCGATCCTCTCCAATGGACAGTGGCAGTCTCAAATCCTGTTTGAAGCGAATGTGAGAATCACATCCTTTGGTCAGGATGAAAATGGAGAAATCCATCTCCTCGGCGATGATGGCGGGGTTTACATCCTTGCAAGGAAATAAAGACTTATCACATCCTAAATAGGTGTTTTGTCATTCGAGTTTGTGACGCCTGTCACTGGTGTGACGGGCGTTTTTATTTTAAACTGGGGACATCAGAGTAAGGAGGCAGGTATGGCAGAAAAGATTTGGCAGGTCGAAAAAATCAAATTCTGCGAGCGTGTCGGCGAGGAAGTGTCCATCGAAAACGAAGTGGCATACCCCGCTGAATACCTGCCTGACCAGCCCCCGCGAATTCTTGCGCGCCGCTGCTCCCACGCCCTTGAGTGCAACATGCTGGAGAAGCCAGCCTGCAACTTGTGCGGAACCAACCCTGATCTTGACATCGTGTGAATCGAGCAATGCAAATTGCTCTTCCAAAAAACTCTCTCCTCCCTCTGAGTTGGTCTAAAGGCTGCGCCGCGTGAGAACGCGGCGTATGCCGTTAAAGCCCTCGAACAAAATCCCGCACACTTTTGTCGGCGGGATTTTCCTTTATCTGTTGCGGCGTTCCCACATGCTTCAATTCACCATCCACGATCACTGCCACGCGGTCGCCGAATTGTGCGGCTTCCTTCAGGTTGTGGGTGACGAAGATCGTCGTGCGGTGATCGTGAGCGAGGACATTGGACAGGTCTGTGAGTAATTGCTCGCGCGTTTGAGGATCGACTGCTGAAAACGGTTCGTCCATTAAAAGCAATTCGGGATCGAGGACGAACGCCCGCGCCAGGCTGACTCTCTGCGCCTCGCCGCCTGAAAGTTGGCCTGCCCGGCGTTTCAGGAGATGCTCCACGCCCATGGCATTTGCCCATTTATTAACCCGCGCCTGTGTTTCCTCTTTATCCATTTTGCGGAATTTCAACCCCAGCGCAATGTTATCGCGGACAGACATATCCATCAGCAGCGGGTCTTGAAAGACGAAGGCGATCCTGCGCCGATATTCGATGTCATCCCATTCCTTGAGAAGTTTCCCCTGGAAGGTAATCTCGCCGCGCACAGACTTGATTAAATGTGCCAGTGTTAGCAGAAGCGTGCTTTTCCCCGCGCCGTTGGGTCCGACCACTGCCAGCGTTTCGCCTGTCTTAATTTCAAGCGAGTTGATTCGTAATGCATCCTGTCCATTGCGCTGGACGAGCAGGTCGCGAATGTGGATCATTTTCTTGCTCCCCTCTGCTGAATGGAAGTCAACGCCAGGTTTATGAGATAGGTGATGATGAGCAATAACGCTGAAAGCGCCAGCGCATTGCCAAACTCCCCTTTGGAGGTTTCAAGGACAATGGCGGTTGTCAGCACGCGCGTCTGTCCCTTGATATTCCCGCCGACCATCATGGATGCGCCCACTTCGGAAATGACAGAACCGAAGCCCGCCATGAGCGCCGCCAACAGCGGCAGGCGTGCCTCCCGCCACAGATACCAGATCATCTGGAGTCGCGAAGCGCCGAGTCCCAGTAATTGCGGCTGAAGTCGCGGGTCCAATGCGGCGAGGGCAGCGGCAGTCAATCCAGTGACCACGGGCGCGGCGATGACCGTCTGCGCGATGATGATCGCCCAAGGCGTGTAAATGAGACGCAAGTCACCGAACGGCCCACTGCGCCATAATGACATGGCGACGACGAGCCCAACCACCACGGGTGGAAGCGCCATGCCTGTGTTGACGATGCTCAAAAGAAATGACCGCCCAGGGAAGTTGCCAAGCGCGAGCCACGTCCCAAACGGCAGTCCGATCAGCAGGCTGATAACGGTTGCAATCGCGGAGACTTGCAGGGAAAGGGTGGTGATCTGAAAAATTTCATTCATAATGAATTAAAACGTAATGCGTAAAACATGCATCGAATTACGCATTACGTTTTTTCAACGGATTTTACTACAGCCCCAGATCCGCATCGATCTTGTCGGCATCGGGGAAGAAGAGCGGCACGCCGTATTTATCCACGCCGAACTGGGCAATGATTTCCTGCGCGGCGGGCGCGATCATGAAATTGGCAAAGGCAAGCGCTCCATCGTAATTAGCCTTGGACCACAACTCTGCGTTAACCGTGATGACGTGATACACATTCAATAATTTGGCATCGCCTTCGAGCAGGATCTCCAGTTCGTAGTTATTCTTATTAGCAAGATACGTAGCGCGATCGGTCAGAATATATGCCTCTTTTTCCGAAGCGACAATCATCGAAGCGCCCATGCCTTGCCCTGTTTCGATATACCAAGCCTGCCCAGCGAGGTTGAGCTCGGCGGCTTTCCACAATTCCATTTCCTTTTTGTGCGTGCCAGAGTCATCGCCGCGGGTGACGAATTGTGCGCCCGCCGCAAAGATCGCCTCGAAGGCTTCCACAGTGGTTGCTTTGCCCTTGATGCCTGCCGGGTCGGCGGTGGGACCGACGAGAACAAAGTCATTGTGCATCACAAGGAAACGATCCGTGCCAAAACCTGCTTCCATGAATACGACCTCGGAGGCTGGCGCATGAACGAGCAGGACATCCGCATTGCCCTCCTCGCCCATCTTCATCGCCTGACCCGACCCCACCGCCACAGTCTGGACCGTGTAGCCTGTCTCTGCTTCGAAGAGCGGAATCAACACGTCAAGCAGACCTGAATCCTGTGTGGACGTTGTCGTGGCGAGAATGATGTTCGGGTTGGCCGGGCCAGCCGTCGGTGTGGGGGATGCGCCACAGGCCGTCATCAAAATGGAGAAGGCGAGCAAAAGAGAGAGAATAATCACGCGTGAAGTGTGTTTCATACTTTTATCCTTTTAGTAATTTTGGCTCTACCGTTTTTAACGGGAAAGCTACCGCCAACTTCTCTACCGTACACGCAAACCCTAAAGCCTGTCCTGAGCTTGTCGAAGGGGTCTCCTTTTCCTTCGCAGATTCTCGATTCGCCGAAAAGACCTTTAGGGTTTCTTTGCGAGGAAAATGTACGGTAGAGAACCGCCAACAAAAAAATCTGCCACGAAATTACCCTACGGGCACGATGTCGCTACTTCACGCGAAGTTTCAAACCAATCTGCGAAACTTCGCGTAATTCGCGGCAAAAGGTTTGTTGTTTGAAATTCAATCCCGCCAGAAACGGGAGAACCGTAATTTTTCCTTACAATTAAGGAATTCCTTAATTGTAAATTTAAAAATAAAAAACAAAAAACTAGATTTCCACCTGCTCCCCGCTGTGCAATGGATTGTAGCCGCCGAGGGCGCTGAGCGCGGTGCGGAAGTCTGTGGTTTGGATGTAGTCGAGCAATGGATTCAATAGCTTTTCTTCTTCGCGCGGCAGGACGAGGTCGTAGCGTTCTTCGAAGAGTGGGATGAAACCCAAA
>JAUXWL010000155.1 GCA_030680155.1 Anaerolineales bacterium | reverse complement strand
ATTTGTTCGCGCCCTGGCTGGGTCGGGATATGCCGCCTGCATTACGCGACAGCCTGCCCGTTGAAATGCCCACGTTGGGACAAGCGGGCGCGGTGTACGAAAACATCCAAGCCGCGTTGAGCAATTTAAAATTGCAGGATGAAGCGGCGCGCGAATGGCGTCAAAAATTTGAGGATGATTTATCGGCGGCGCAAGAGTCGGTTGCATCCATGTTAATTGAATTTCAAGAGTTGGCAAATCGGGCGAACGCCATTGTGACGGGCATGGATTTTCGCTTCCTGTTCAGTGAACGCCGACAGGTATTTCACATCGGCTACAACGCCAGCGCCGAAAAACTTGACCCAAGTTATTACGACTTGCTCGCGTCCGAAGCGCGGATTGCCAGCCTGATCGCGATTGCAAAAGGCGACGTGCCGCACAGTCACTGGCAGCATCTTGGGCGACCCGTGACCAAGGTGGATGGCAAACAGGTGTTGCTCTCGTGGAGCGGCACCATGTTCGAATATCTCATGCCGACCCTGTTCGCAAAAAATTACGCGGGGACATTTCTCTCGGATAGCTGCTACGTCGCGCTCGAAGCGCAGATCAGTTATGGCGCGGAGCAAAAAGTTCCCTGGGGCATTTCTGAATCTGGCTACCATGCTTTTGATGTGAATCTGAATTATCAGTATCGGGCGTTTGGCGTACCTGTGCTGGGATACAAACGCGACCTGCCCGATGATCTGGTTATCACTCCCTATGCGTCGTTGATCGGACTCTCGTTACAGCCGCAAGCCGTCCTGGAAAATATGGCGCGGTTGGAAGAGTTGAAAATGCTTGGGCGTTTCGGCTTTTATGAAGCGCTCGATTTCACCGAAACACGTCTACCAGCAGGGCAGACACATGCCACTGTGCAATCTTACATGGCGCATCATCAGGGCATGATTCTGATGGCGGCTTGCAACTATCTATTGGATGATGTGATGGTTCAGCGTTTCCATGCCGATGAACACATCCAAAGTATCGAACTGTTGTTGCAGGAAAAAATTCCACTGAACCCGCCGATCGAATATCCGCATCTCGACGAGCCAGCGGACTTGCCCGAAGGCATACGTCTGGTCAGCAGTGAGCCGTGGCGCGTGGCGGCGGATAGCCCCATTCCGCAGGCGCATATCCTTTCGCAGGGCGACACCAGTATGATGATTACCAACGCCGGCGGCGGATACAGTCAGTGGCGCGAATTTGCGTTGACGCGCTGGAATGCCGATACAACTCTCGACTCGTGGGGCACGTGGATCTATTTACAAGACCGCGAGAGCGGAGCGCTTTGGTCTGCCACCCGTCAGCCCATCGAATGCGCGCCTGAACATCTTGACGTAGTGTTTTATCCGCACAAGGTTGAGTTCCAGCGTTCGGATCATGGGATTTCACTGCGGACGGGAGTCACCATCAGTACAGATGGAGTTGAGATTCGGCGCGTGAATATTCTGAACGATAGTCATCAACCCCGAAAGTTGAAGCTGACCAGTTACGGCGAAGTGGCGCTGGCGGCGCAGGCTGCCGATCGGCGGCATCCCGCGTTCAACAAACTTTTTATCGAAAGCGAGTATCTTCCCAATGAGAACGCGCTTCTGTTCACGCGCCGCCCGCGCTCGTCAGACGAGAAGCCTGTTGTGTTAATCCACGCGATACTTATTGAAGCGGGGCGCAAGGTGACAGGCGAACATGAAAGTGACCGCGCTAAATTCCTGGGCAGATCGCAGACCATGCATACTCCACTGGCATTGAAAGATTTCAGACGCCGCCTCCCAGGCGCTACGGGCGGAACGCTCGACCCGATCATGTCGCTGGGGCAGGAAATTGATTTGATGCCCCATGCAAAAACCAGAGTCACATTCCTGACTCTGGCGGCTTCATCCCGCGCCGAAGCCTTGGAAAAACTTTCCCGCTATCAGTCTGGGCAATCCATTCACCGCGCCTTTGACGAGTCCCGCGCTCAAAGTGAGCATGAACTGCTCGACCTTGGGTTGAATGCTTATGCCGTCGAAAACATTCAACGCCTTTTATCTGCCCTGCTTTACCCAACGGGTGTCTTGCGCGCCGCGCCGCATGTCCTCGCGCAAAATGTGAAGGGGCAATCTGACCTGTGGGCGTTCGGCGTTTCTGGCGATTACCCGATTTTGATGGCGCGCATCCGCGATGGCGAATCGCCGCTGCTCGTTGAAGCCCTGCAAGCCTTCACCTATTGGCGCAGCCGCCACGTCACGGTTAATCTGGTCATCCTCAATGAAGAGGATACGGGCTATGCCCTCGATTTGCACAATACCATCGTGCGCCAGATTTCGCGCATGGGCGCGGCAGATTCACTCAACCAGCGCAACGGAATTTTTATCCTGCGCGCCGACCAACTTCAACCTGCCGACAAGATTCTATTTGAAACAGTGGCGGGTGTTATTTTGGATGAAAAGAACGGGACTCTCGCCGAACATGCCCTGCGTTTGACTCAGCACACCACCCGCCTGCCGCAGTTCACCGCTTCACTCTCCCCGACAGTTGACCCTGAACCGACAAATTCGCTGCCCCTGCCAGTTGACCTGCTCGCGGACAACGGACTCGGTGGATTCAGCCCCGATGGCAAGGAATACGTCATCCATCTGAAATCAGGTCAGCATACACCGCACCCGTGGATTAACGTCATCGCCAATCCGCAGTTTGGCTTCTTGGTTTCCGAATCAGGGCTTGGCCCCACTTGGGCAGAGAACAGCGGAGAGAACCGCCTAACCCCGTGGCGCAACGACCCTGTCACCGACATGCCGAGCGAAGCGCTCTACCTGCGCGATGAAGAAACTGGCTTGGTCTGGTCGCCGACCCTCATGCCCGCTGGCGCAGACACAACGCATGTGATTCGTCACGGAGCGGGTTATTCAATTTTCGAGAGTCAGAGTCACGGACTGAATCAAAATCTGCGACTGTTTGCCATGCCCGATGCGCCCGTCAAAATTGTGCAACTGCGTTTACAAAATCTGTGGGAGCGTCCGCGCCGCGTCACGGTTACTTATTATGCAGAGTGGGCGCTTGGCACAACCCGCGACACGCATCAAGCGCATGTCATGCCAGAGTTCATCCCGGACCAAAACGCTTTGCTTGCCGTCAATCACTTCAACAGCGAGTTCGGCGGACGGGTGGCATTTCTCGCCGCCAGTAAAAATCCGCATGGCGTGACGACTGACCGCACAGAGTTTTTGGGGCGCATGGGAAGTCTGCGCGCGCCTGCCGCTCTTCGTCGTATTGGATTGAACAGCGCGGTCAATGCTGGGCTTGACCCATGCGCCGTCATCCAACTCCACGTTGATTTGGCGGCGGGCGCATCGGAAGAAGTCTTCTTCTTGATTGGCGAAGGAAAAGATCGGGATGAAAGCCTAAAGCTGATCGGACAGATTCAATCGTCGGCGGAGGTTGAGGCGGTTTGGCAATCCGTCCAACAGAAATGGGATGAAATCCTAAACGTCATCACAGTTGAAACTCCCGATCAAAGCATGAATATCATGCTCAACCGCTGGCTGATGTATCAAACGCTGGCTTGCCGTTTGTGGGGACGCACCGCGCTGTATCAATCGAGCGGCGCGTTTGGCTTCCGCGACCAATTGCAGGATGTGATGGCGCTGCTGCACACCCGACCCGATATTGCGCGCGCGCAAATTTTGGAAGCGGCGCGGCACCAGTTCGAGGCGGGCGACGTGCTCCACTGGTGGAATCCGCCCGCGGGTCGCGGGGTGCGCACGCGCTTCTCGGATGACCTGCTCTGGCTGCCGTTCGTCGCCGCCGAGTATGTTTCCGCTACGGGCGATGAATCCATTTTGAGTGAGACGATCCCATTCCTGAAAGGCGAAGCGCTCAAAGCGGGCGAAGCCGAACGGTACACGCAATATGCAACAGCGCGAGAATCGCACATGCTTTACGAGCATTGTCGCCGCGCCCTGCAAAAAGGTGCAACAGCAGGCGCGCACGATCTGCCGCTGATGGGTGGCGGCGACTGGAATGACGGCATGAACCGCGTCGGCATGGACGGGCGCGGCGAGAGCATCTGGCTCGGCTGGTTCCTGCACGCCACGCTCAAGCGTTTTGCGCCGCTGGCAGTTTTGATGAATGACGACCCCGTGCCATACCTTCAACAGGCTGAGAAATTAGCGCAGGCGCTCGATTTCCATGCCTGGGATGGCGAATGGTATCTGCGCGCCTTTTATGATGACGGCTCGAAGATGGGTTCGCATGAAAGCATTGAATGCCAGATCGATTCGATTGCCCAATCGTGGGCGGTGTTATCAGGCGCGGCAGACCCAGCGCGGGCGGCGCAGGCGATGGTGTCGGTCAACAAGCGGCTGGTGAAAGAAGCTGAACAGATTATTTTATTATTCACTCCGCCTTTCGATAAATCGGCGCACGACCCTGGTTACATCAAAGGCTACCTGCCAGGCGTGCGTGAAAACGGCGGACAGTACACCCACGCCGCCATTTGGACTGCCTGGGCATTTGCCAAACTCGGTCAGGGAGATCGGGCTGTGGAGTTGTTCCGCATGTTGAATCCCATCAGCCACGCCGATACGCCTGAGAAAACAGCGCGTTACAAAGTGGAGCCGTACGTCATCGCCGCCGATATTTATGGCGCGTCACCGCACACTGGCAGAGGCGGTTGGACTTGGTACACAGGCTCATCCGCGTGGATGTATCGTCTGGGCATTGAAGCCATTCTTGGAATCACGCGAGTCGGCAATGCGCTCAAGATCAACCCGTGTATTCCACACGATTGGACGGGCTTCAAAGTGGATTACCGTTTTGGCAATACGCATTACAAAATCAACGTGGAAAATCCGCATAACGTCAATGTTGGAATTCGAGAGATTGTGTTGGATGGCGTTTCGCTCTCCGCTGGAATCATTCCACTGGCGGATGACGCTCTGCCACATGAAGCGCGGGTAGTGATGGGATGATGAATTCCTTGTTTATCGCAGTACAATGAAATTGGAGCTCAATACGCAACAGGGCCAGCCAGTCATAGCGTTTCGCGCCCTGTTTCGGCGGACTAAATCCCTGCCTCAGTTCATGAAAGTCGAATCAATTCGACTCGTTGTGCCATCCGTGCATCCGTTATAAATCCGTTGACCTCCATCCGCGCCCGTTTTGCATCTTCAATTCGGCGGACTAAGGGTCTGTAAATAATTAACTTCCCGCAATGTCGTTCCCCAAAGGGGACGCTGTGCGAACCGCCGCTCTTGGTCTTTGGCGGTGAAGCAATCTCCATATCAGCGAGGGGATTGCTTCGGGCAAAGAGCAAGAGCGGCCTCGCAAAGACATGGTTCGGCGGCGGGTGAGGGAAATTATATTTTTTCGATCCCTAAATCCCTGCCTCAGTTCATGAAAATCGAATCAATTCGACTCGTTGCGCCATCCGTACATCCGTTATAAATCCGTTGACCTCCATCCGCGCCCGTTTTTCGTCTCCGCATCGATGAAGGTATAATAGTCATAGAGAACTGAAAGGTTGTACAAAATGACCAAACAATTCAAAATTATCGTTGAAAAACATTCAGATGGCTATGTAGCTTACCCCCTTGGCGTGAAGGGAATTGTCGTCGGCGAAGGTGACACATACGAGTCGGCGCTTGCAGACGTGCAATCAGCAATTGCATTTCACATTGAAACTTTCGGTGCGGAAGTATTTGAATCAGAAACTCCCGTATTGGAAGCCTTTATCGCCGAAGCAGGGATTGCCGTTTAATGCCGAAATTTCCCGTAGACGCCCCAAAAGCGAAAGTCATCAAAGCCTTTGAGCGTCTTGGGTTTCAACTTGTGCGGGAAGGCAATCACATCGCCATGTCCCGCGAAAACGTGGACGGCACAAACACGCCGCTGACCATGCCCAATCACCGCACGCTGAAAAGCTCCACATTGCGGACAATACTCTCGCAATCGGGAATATCAAGAGATGATTTTCTAAAGGCGTACGAAGAATAAACACAAAACGGTCTCGCGGACATTACGCCCGAGACCGTTTTGTGTTTTGCAATGCGTACCCCTCTCCCTGTGGGAGAGGGCAGGGTGAGGGAGAAATCCCTGCCTCAGTTCGTGAAAATCGAATCAATTCGACGCGTTATGCCAGCCCGCAGGGCTTCCATATTCTGAGGTAAGGATTATTTTCTAATAAGAAAGGTAGCAGGACGTAAATCAGAAAAATATAGTTGAATTGGTCGTAACTGAATTTGAACTCCAGGCAATTGGCTTAAAAGTGCGACAAATTGACTTGAGCATTCAACACCGGAATGCTCAAGTTTCGCCCTACTTATATAGCCGACAGCCTTTAGTTCCTCCCACGCTTTTAAAAACACATCTTTTTGAATTACATATTTGTTGTTATTAATAAAAAGTGTTATTCCGTTATTGTCTACTTTGCTCACAACGAAAGTTTTTTGCATTGTTAATGTTTTGATTTTTTTTCCTTGAAAAAGGTCTTTCATGTAAACCCATAAACCATTTCGTTCAATATCACAAACACAGGGCTTTAATTTTGACTCTGTGACTCTGAACTTTTGATTTACCAAACTTTTAAAACCTCTTTTCCTAAGCAATGATCTGCTTATCCTAATTTTGTGTGTTTTATACATGGCGTTGTATATTACTTGTCGCGTCCATTTGTCAAGTTCTCGAATTTGATCCATATCTGTTGTCGTCTTGAAAAATGTTATCCAGCTACGAGGAGTCCCGACTCTGGCTTGCCCACACACTGGACATGATTCGGTGCTAGAGTGACCCAGAATTTTATTGTTGATACGTCTTATCAACCATTTAAGTGTGGTTTTGGATTTGTTAGCCTCTTGAACATATTGAGGTGGTGTTTTTGTAGCTTCTATGATTCGATTTTTATACCTTTCAATGTTTTTGTCTCTAACCTTAATAGCTTTTCTGTTGAAATGGAATCCTACAAAGTCTAATCCTTTGTCTCTTACGTCATATTCGCTGGTTTTGTTTGGATTTATTTCAAGCCCCAACTTCTTTATTCTTTTCTCTACTCTTTTTTCAATTGCTTTTAAATCTTTAGCTGATCGAGCAAGAACAATAAAATCATCCGCATATCTAATATATTTTAGGTCTAATTTCTTTCCCAAAGAATTAACAACCCATGTATCAAAATCATGTAAATATAAATTTGCCAGCATCCCGGACAGAACTCCACCTTGAGGAATGCCTTTGTCCCGTCTGTGTCTCTGAGGTTTTTTCCAGTGAAATATTTTTTGCCTTAGTATTTTTCCTTTTGCTCTAGCGTATCGATAAGTTTTATATGGTACTGAGTCGGTATGAACAAATCTCTTGATGAGACGAAAGGTTTTTGACCTTTTTCCGCCAATTGCCTTTGCCAATTTATCAAGAAGTTTGTCGTGTGGAATACTATCGAAATATTTGGTCAAATCCGCATCATAAACATGCCAGTATCCCGCTTGTAGATATGAGAATATAGTTTTAGCGGCTAAAGGTGCTGACTTCCCTTTTCTGTAAGCATAAGACACGATTGAAATTTCATCTAGCTCGCTGAAGATATTTTCTATTGGCTCGTATAAAACATCTTGATAAAGAATAGATTGAACCAAAATATCTCTTATAGACGCAATACTTAACGTGCGAAACTTAGCAGGCTTTCCTGGGCTTGCAGGTTCTTTTAATTTTTCGACTTCTCGAAAAGGATAGAAAATATATTTATCATTTTCGATACGATATGGGATATTTTTGGAATACCTATTTAATTGTTTTTCGAATGCCTCAAACTTAATGCCATCGGCTCCCATTGGCACGTTGATTTCTGGTTCATCGAAGCCGCTAAAACGATCCCATTTTGCTAATTTGTAATCATAATAAGCAATGGTTATTCGTTCTGGGGAAAATGCTTTTGTTAGTTTTTTGTCAATGTTGATCTTCATTTTATTCCCCCGATAAAAATCGAGAGCACTCTTTTTATGTAGATGGGGATACAAGTGCTCTCCATTCCCATCTGCGGCACGAAGACCGCAACTACAGAACTTTACTACGGCCCGTAGGGCCAGTAGCGAGAGAACAGAATGTCAAGCGACATGCTTATTTCTCCCTTCACGGTGCTCATGATGGCATTATAGCCTATCAGGAACACCCGCCCATAAGGGATTAACCTGCTAATAGGGCTCGCAGATTAATGATGTGACTATAAGTCACAGTCCGTAAAACAATTATAACTTGTTTGAAACAAATCTATCGATATTATTCTCACCACCCTATCAAATTAGATATTACCAGATATTATTTTGCCATTTTATTGATTATCTTCGGGGGGATCAAATAGTGATGGTTGATAGGAACCTCTCGCTTCCTTTCCCTTGAATTTTCTTGGCTTAAATTTTCCAACATCCAATCCGCCCAGCCTGTCAATTGTATCTTTGACTTTTTTAACACAATATTCAGCCATTTGCTCACGTACTTGTTGACTCGTGAATCTTAGAATGTGCCAACCTTTTGAGGTCAAATCATTATAGCGAATAGAGTCCTCTGCTCGTTTTTCAGGATGGGAATGCCAATAGTCCCCATCAGTTTCAACATCAATTTTTCCGTCAATACAATAAACCGCAAAGTCCAGCGCATACTCTCGTCCATTGACTTCAATAAACTCTTGTCGTTCTGCTGGAATTTCTAGACTTCTAAGTTCGACCCAAAGCGCATCTTCCAGTGGACTGTCATCGTAAAGATCATTAATTTGTTCTGCAACTTTGAATTTATCAACAGTCGTAGTTATAAAAATAATTCTTCGATGTCGGTAACTGAAAATTGGTGTTGGTAGTGGCTGCAAAGGTGAGATGAGAATTTGATGGTAACGATTGTTTGTTTTCTCGCCTATTGGTTCATCTGGGAAAATTTCATATCGGTATACTTGTCGGACCTCTTTTACTTTAGCGACATAGTTTACGGCATAAGCCTCTGTACCAAATTTCTTTGTTTGATAAAAAGCAATCCATTCAGGTGGAAAGCGGTCTTTGAGCCATCTGTCAGCACTTGAGACAGGAATACGATACCAATGACGGTCTCGCAAGTCAGCGAAATCGTTCAAGTTATTGATTATTGCTACTAAAACTTCGCCGCGTTTTGTCATTATTGAAGCTTGATCCTAACAAAATTATAGCCGACAAACCTACTGATAACTGTTCACTGATTACTGTCCGCTGATTCCCACCACCCCATCAACTCGGACATCGCCAGACTCGGCGTCGCATCTCCCTTGCGGCCCGTATTCCACGTCACGATCAACTCCCGCTTCGCGCGCGTGATGCCCACGTACAACAGGCGCAGGCGTTCCTTGACGTAATCCAACCGCGAGCGCATTGTCGCCGCGCCTTCTTCGTATACATCGTATTCACCGTTCGACTCCAGCGCAGTCAACTGCGCCAGAGCCTCGGCTTCAAGATTCAACTGCGCGTTGGTTGAGTAAGCCGAAGGCTGTATCGAAACCCGCACGAACCACTTCTCCGAAATAAAACGGTCATTCGGCATGTTCGACGGGAAGTCATAATTATTGACCGACATCAAATACACGCGGTCCCACTCCAGCCCCTTGGCGCGGTGCATCGTCGTCACCACCACGCGCCCGCGATGCTTCTGCGGGTCAAAGCCCGAGTCCTCGTCCGAAAAACCGATGAAGCGCCGCTCGTTCTTCGCGATCACCACCAGCTCCGCCTGCAACTCAGGCAAACGCCAATCGGGATGATCGTCCGCCGCTTTGCGCAGCACCAGCGCCAGCTTATACGCCAGCGCCAGATCCGCCACCGCGCTGAACACATCCTGCGCCAGCGTCAGCGCCAGTTGATCGATGGGCAGCGTGACCGCATTCAACCAACGCTGGACATTGACTCGGAACTCGCCCAACTCCGTGATGACGTGCTCCGCTTCGGACTCAGCCAGGCCTGCCAGCCAATCTGACGGTTCCCCTCTCCCTGTTGTGGGAGAGGGGCTAGGGGTGAGGGTCGGCGCGATGAAATTTTCCACGTGAACCATTCTCTTCAGAATACTTGCTGTCGTTGTGAGGAGCGCGCTTTTGGCTGTCGTTGCGAGCGCACGTTGCGAAGCAACCTCCTCCTCGTCGTTGAGATTCTCCTCACCATCAGAAGACTGCTTCGGGCTTTGCCCTCGCAGTGACATGACATCTTCGCGCCAATCCCTGCGCCAGACCTCATACGCCTTCGCCAGCTTCCGCGCAGACTGTGGGTCGGCAAGATACGCCAGCAAATAACTCAATGAGCCCGCCGCCGCGCGCGTCTCGGATGTGCTGGAGATCAACTCGATCGGTTCGATGCCTTGTTGACGCAAGGCAGTGACAACTTCCACGCCGCGCTGGTTGCGTGGGACGAGCACCGCAATCGTCGGCTGTTCCTCCACGGGGGCATCCGCGAACGAATCGACAAATCCCTTCACTGACTTCGCCACCGCATCCAACTCCTGCTCAGGCGTGAATTTCGTCGGAATAAATTTGACGCCCTCTGGCACATCAGGCGGATTCTGCTGTGGGTCATTTTCTGGCACGGGCACAATATGCGGCACCGACAACGCCAAACGCACATTCGGGTCGGGGTGAGATGTCATCACCCAGTCAATCAGGTGATTGGCAAGCGCAATGACAGAAGGCTGTGAACGCCCCGACTCGGGCATGTCCACGCTGGGGTTATTTTGGATGAAGGCCCGCAGGAGTTCAGGCGAGGCGGTGGTGAAGGTCTCGAAGATGGCTTGGTTCGGGTCGCCCACGCGCACCCAATTGCCGCCCTCACCCCTGGCCCCTCTCCCAGAGGGAGAGGGGGACTCGCTGCCAGAGGGAAAGGGGGAATCGCTGCTAGAGGGAGAAGGGGACTCGCTGCTAGAGGGAGAGGGGGACTCGCTGCCAGAGAGTAAGGACAAAATTCGTTCTTGTGTTTTGCTCGAATCTTGTGCTTCGTCTTCCAAAATGTAGGGATAACGATATTGCAGGCGTGCCAGAAATTCATCGTCGCTTTCGAGCAGGGTCAGCGCGAGGCGGATGAGATCGTCGAAGTCCACGGCGCCGCGATAGGCGAGCGCACGTTGATAGTCCGCGTAGATGCTCCAGCCGAGTTCGGCGAGTGGCAGCGGCGTAAACGAAGCATCCAGTTTGGCTCTCAGCTTTTCGGGAGTCAGGAGGCGGTCTTTCGATGAGCGGATGAATGCCAGAGCGAGCGAGTCCAGCATGTTGGGGAGTTGGTCACGGCGCACCCAATCCCGTTTGGACTGGTCAAGGGCGGGGTCAAGATAATCGTCGAGCGAGTGAGACGCCAGCCACGCATTGACCGCCTCACGGCGAATGAAACCCGCCTCGCGCTCGTCGATGATGCTGAAACGTTCCTCCAGCCCCACACGCGCAGGCTTCTCGCGGACGATGTCATGCGCCAGCCCATGCAATGTGCGCACGCGATATTTGTAGAGCGCCTGCAGCGGGTTGTCGAAGAAGCGTTTGATGCGCGTTTCGAAATTATCCACCGCCGAGTTGACAAGCGTGACGATGAGCAGTTCCTGCCCGTCTTGCAAACGTCCCTCCTGAATGATCTTTGCCGCCAGCGCGGAGAGAATATGCGTCTTGCCCGCACCGGGGACGGCGGCAATGCCAAGCCGTCCGCCAGTGTAGCGGAGGATGTTTTGTTGGGAGGGGCGGGGGGTGAAGGGAGATGTCATGGGTTTGGGTGTCAGGTTTGAATTAGTCCGCTTTAGCGGGGTTTGTAGGTATAGCGCGGGGGTTCATCCCCGTGCGGTCATAAGGGTTTGTCCAAAAATAACTTGAACACTTTTGTATAAAAACCTTGATTTTTACTCGCATTTTGACCTGTTTTGGCAGCGAACTGTTCAACTAATTTTTGGACAAATACTAAGGCGAGGAAAATGCCAATTGAGCAGAGAAATCCTTGAGAGAGTCATTCCACGCTCAAACATTTTCCTGTTCCAATAAATTGATTCTACTCTGTGAACCCGCACGGCGATGAACCGCCGTGCTATTTTTACGAAGCCCGCTGAAGCGGGCTAGGCGGCTTTAGCCGCCTTTGTAGGCGTAGCCGTGGGGTTTATCCCACGGCGGTGGCGGAGTGAGAAAATGCCTGATACGAGAAAATTTTTTTGATAGAGTTTCGCTGTGCGTCTGCATTTTTCTGCTTCGGTGAACCCGCACGGCGACGAACCGCCGTGCTATTTTTACGAAGCCCGCTGAAGCGGGCTAGGCGGCTTCAGCGTTGGGCGGGTGACGGATTGAACGCGCCTTGGCTCGCGTGATGCATCCATCCGCGCAACCTACATGTCGTCGATCTTTTCCATCGCCGCGATCAACGTCCCATCCAAGTGATGTTGTTTTTGATTATGAACATATCGTACCACCGACGCAAGATTTTTCTCGCCGAAGGACAATACGCCATATTCATCCTGCCAATAAAATTCAAAACCGGGTTTGATGACGTGATTGACGTAATGGGAGCTATTCCCTTTCACATCGCCGACGAATTTTGCGGGCGCAAGTTTGGGCGGAATGGAAACAGCGATGTGAACGTGGTCTTCGACGCCGCCAATGGCATGGAGAAATCCGTCCATGCCCTTTATTTTGGCGGCGATGACTTTGTGTAAATCCGATTCAAGCGCGGGGTCAATGAGTGGGAGCCGATTCTTTGTGCCCCAGATAAAGTGATAGTAGAGTTTCCAATACGGCATACCGAATTATAGCCCTACAAAACAAAAACAGCCGCTTTTTCACGGCTGTTTTTGTGCAGGTAAATTTCCGTTGATTTGGGTATTCCCGTTAAAAACAGGAGAACCGCAAAGATTTAATGGTTTCTTCTCTCCCCGCCCCCGCGATTAAGATGCAGCCCGGCTTGTCAATTTCTGCAACGCATGGCTTAACACATCCACCGCCCTGCCGTACTCTCCCAAATCAATATGTTCATTGGGCGTATGGTCCAGACTTGAATCGCCGGGACCATACACCACCGCCGGACATTTCCACAGCGGGGCGACGATGTTCAAGTCGGCGGTTCCCGTTTTATAGACGAATCGCGGCTCCCCGCCCTGTGACCTGATCCCGCTTAAGAGGCTTCGTACCAGCTGAGTGTTTTTCTCACATCCCCACGCAGGGATGGCGAATCCTGTTCGCTCGATCAAGACCCTAAAGGTTTCGGAAACCTGATTCTCCCCTTTGGGGATTAGGGTCTCATTTAATATTTGATACCAATCTTCTGGTGAAACTTCCACAGGCAAGCGGACTCCAACCTTCAACCGTGCCCACTGCTCGAAATCATTCGAGTCCGACTCCATGCCGCGTAATGTGAGCAACAGTTTATCGAAAACCTTTTGCTTATTCTCGTTGAATGAATCAACGTACGCTTTGATTTTCAGCCAAAGCCCCACAGCCGCTTCTGCCGCAGTTTCTTCACCACTCGCCGAGTGCGCCTGTCCGCGCTTGATGGTCACATTCGCCCACGCGCTGCCTTTGTAACCGAGCGCCATCCGATCCCATTGGTTCGGTTCGCCTATAATCGCAAAATCCGGGGTGTATTGCGTCGCAACAAAGCGCGCGCCCTCCGAGTTGCGTTCTTCTTCAACAGCTCCAATCACCACAAACTGCCAGCCATCCCTCGCGCCGACCTTCGCCACTGCATCCACAAAACTCGCCAGCGGACCTTTCGCATCCACCGCCCCGCGACCATACAGATTCCCCTCTCCTTCCGGGAGAGGGGCTAGGGGTGAGGGCGGGGTGAGGGTAACATCAATCTCACCCGGCACTGTGTCAATGTGACCGAGCAGCACAACCTGCCGTGTTCCTTTCCCCATCACACCGACAGCGTTGCCTGCATCGTCAATAAACGCGCCATCATAGCCCAGTGACTTCATCCGCGCCACCAGCCATTCCACCGCACCGCGTTCCTGCCCTGATGGGCTGTATTGCGAAACAAGTCCAATTAAAGTATCACTCATAATCAATCCAAAGTAGGACAAACTTAAGTTTGTCCTACGCCTCTTCTGACAAGACTTCCGTCAAAACACCCACCAGATGGTCGATCTGCTCATAGCTGATGACCAGCGGCGGGAGCAGACGGATCACCGTCAGCCCGGCATTCAAGGCAATGATTCTTTTCTCCTGCAATGCCTTGATATACGGCGTGACCTTCTGCTTCATCTCAATGCCGATCATCAAACCCAGTCCACGCACTTCGCGGATGTTGGGCGATTGAATCTTTTTCAGCTTCTCCATCAAATACGCACCCTTCGCCGCCGCCTGACCTGGCAAATCCTCATCCTTCATCACATCCAGCGCTGCATTTGCCGCCGCACACGAAAGCGGATTCCCGCCAAAGGTCGAGCCATGCACACCGGGAGTCAGGTTCTTGATGTTGTGACCGATCAACACCGCACCCATCGGCACGCCGCCAGCCAGTGACTTTGCACAAGTTAATAAATCAGGCGTCACATCAAAATGTTCAATTGCGAACATCTCCCCCGTGCGACCAAAGCCCGTTTGAATTTCATCCACGATCAACAACGCGCCGCGCTCGTCGCAAATCCGCCGCGCGGTCTGCACATACTCTAAACTCGCGGGGTACACACCGCCCTCGCCTTGCACCACTTCGAGGATCACGGCAGCGGTTTCTTCGTTCACGGCTTTATCCAACGCTTCGATGTTGTTGTAAGCCACATGACTGAATCCAGGCAGGAGCGGCTCGAATCCTTCACGATATTTCTTGTTGAACGTTGCAGAGAGCGATCCGTAAGTTCGTCCATGAAAGGCGCGCATCGCTGCAATAAAATTCTTGCGTCCCGTGGAGATGCGCGCAAACTTGAACGCCGCCTCCACCGCCTCTGTCCCTGAATTGCAGAAGAAGACTCTGTCCAAGCCTGGAACCAAGCCAGTGATTTTTTCCATCAACATGGCGCGCTGGTCATTGGGAAAAGTTTCAAAAAGCGTTATCAGCGTGGACGCCTGCTTATAGATCGCCTCCGCAATTTTCGGGTGAGCATGACCGAGATTGGCGACGCCGTGTCCCGATGAGCAATCCAAATATTCCGCGCCATCCACATCGAATAGCGACGCGCCTTGTCCGCGCACGATGGTCAATGCCTGCTTGAGATATACACCCGATGTATGTTTATTTTCGATAGCAATGATTTCCTGAGAGTTCATTGGATCACCGTTCCGTTTCCTGCCAGCGCATTGGATATTGGATTTTGAATGCGCCCATCTGCAATGACGACGCGACTCACGCCGCCTTTGAGCGCTTCTTCCGCGCCAAGCACTTTCTTCTTCATGCGACCCTGCGCCGCTTCACTCGCCGCCGCAAGTTGACTCTGCGGCAGCTGCCGAATGAGAGTTGACTCGTCTGGGAAATTCTTCATCAACCCAGGTACCGCCGTCAGCAACAGCAAAGTTTCAGCTCGCAAAGAAGATGAAACCATCGCTGCCGCGCGGTCTGCGTCCACGTTCAACGCTTCTCCTTTTTCGCTGACAGCCACCGGCGCGATCACCGGCATGTACCCGGCATCAAGCAACATCATCAACAATTCACTATTCACCTTTTCAATCTTCCCCGTGTAATCGTCGCGGATGATCTTGCGCTTACCGTTCTCGATACTTTGCACGGATTCCTTGCGCGTGGCTTGCATCAACCTGCCATCCAGCCCACACAACCCAAGCGCATTGACACCCATCATCTGCAACTGCTCCGTCAACAACGAATTGACCTTGCCATTCACCGCCATCAAAAAGATTTCCAGCGTCTTGCGGTCAGTGTAACGTGACGTGTATCCCGAAGGCGAGGTAATCATCTTCGGCGGCGTACCCAATCCTTTACCAAGCGCATTCGCCTCTGCAGAACCGCCATGCACAAAGACAAGTTTTTTGCCCTGTTTCAACAACTCCACCGCATCAGCGCAGATCGCAGAAAAATCCACGCCTTCGGTGCCGCCGAGTTTTACAACTGTAATATCCATAAAAATCTCCATTACCTACGGTGGTCGAGTAGTGGCGAGCGATAGCGAGCCACGTATCGAGACCACATTGCGAAATTTTATTTTCACTTTCAATTGATGGTCTCGATACGTCCCGCGACAAGCATTGCAGGACTACTCGACCATCGGAGCATTTCACGCATTACGCATTACGAATTACGGGACACGCACCACGCAACACGTTTCATCCTTCATCCTTTAGATAGGATGCAGCCCCATAAACTCCAACCCCAGCCCTTCATCCCAGCCCATCATCAAATTCATACACTGCACCGCAGAACCAGATGCGCCCTTCATGAGATTATCAATCGCGCACATCGCCACGATATGACCGTTGCTCTCATCCAGTTCAAAGCCTAAATCAGCATAATTCGAGCCAGCCAAAATCTTCGGCTCCGGCACGCGATAAATGCCACGCTGTTCCCGCACCACCCGCACGAACGGATTTTCATTCGCCACTGCGCGATAGGCTTTCCACAAATCCTTGGTCGCCACACCCGGCTTGACCCTGGCATGAGCCGTCGCCAGCACCCCACGCACCAAGTCCACAGCGGTCATGGTAAGCGAAATGTCTTTCACGCCCATTTCCTGAATCACCTCCGCCGTGTGACGATGGCCGAACGCAGAGAACGTCCGAATGACATTCGCGCGTTCCGCGTGAAGCGAGCCAGAATTCCCCTCCGCGCCGCCTTCGGACGAACCGACTTTAATTTCAATAATCACAGGCATGGACAAGTCAATCAAATCCGCTTTGACCAGTGGCAGCAACGCGAGGTTGCTCGCCGTGGCATTGCATCCCACCCCGCTGACATAATTCGCCGCCGCCAATTCAGCGCGGTGAAGTTCAGGCAAACCGTAAACGAATTTACTCAACCACTCCGGCGCGGCGTGTTTTTCACCGTACCATTGCTCGTAAAAGTCCGCATCGCGCAAGCGGAAATCTGCGGCAAGATCAATGATCTTCGGCGC
>JAUXWL010000148.1 GCA_030680155.1 Anaerolineales bacterium | reverse complement strand
CATAATTGTTTTCGCCGTGTCGGATGAGAAGTAATAAGGTCATGTTGAATGCTTAAGGCTGAAGGTTACAGGGTTGGTTTTGAAGTTTCAGATCACCTTCAGGCTGTAACGTTTTACGTGTGTACGCAAAGGTTGTCAGCTGCAGTCGCTCAAGCCGCCGACCTCGGCGGCGTTTTTCGAGGGAAACCCTGCGCCGGGGAAAGTGCCCAGAATGGGTACGGCGCAGGGAGCAAATTGCCTGAATGTTTTGCGTGCACACAACCTTTAGGGTCTTTGCCTACGAGTTAAGAAACAGTCTCTTAGATTGCAAGGTGGTATTTGACACCCCTTCTGCATCAATCTCCCCCAAGTGGCGGAGACATTAACTCCCCAAGCGCAGGATGCGGTTGGGAAGTTTGTGTCTTACGATGTATATATGACCCGCGTATATATTGCCGATGCAAAAACCGAAGAACGATCCGCCTTGCGCCTCGTACTGTTGGATATGAAGATGGATGTAGTGGGCGAAGCTGCCAACTGGGTAACCACGTTGGTTCAAGCGCCAACCCGTCGTACGGATATATTGTTGATCGATTGGGACCTGCTCCCAATCTCACCGACTGCGGCGCTGGACACAATCCGCAAAGCATGCCCAGCCGTATTGGTCATTATTCTTATTAGCCATTTGGATGCCCGTCAGCAAGCTGCGCTTTCCGCTGGCGCCGATGCATTTATCAGCAAAGGCGAATCTCCTCAACGGGTGGCAGAACGCCTGCGTTCGGTTGCCGAAGGCATTCGTAATCGCTGATGTCAATGGTTTAGTAAGAGTCTTGAAATCCGGCGTGCCAACGCTGTCTCGAGCGCCGGCGTACATTGGGACAGCGATTTCAAATGATCGGAGGATCAATTATGAACAAGGATATTCTGGAAGGCAAGTGGAAGCAAATGCGAGGTGAGGCAAAAGTTTGGTGGGGCAAGCTCACCGATGACGACCTGGATCGGGCCGCCGGCAAGTTTGAAGTCCTGGCGGGCATCCTTCAGGAAAAGTATGGCTATACCCGTGAAGCCGCCGCCGATGAGATCGAAAAGCGCGTGACGGCGTATGAAGCCAGCTTGAAGAACAAGACCTCGCCCGCCCCCGTCAAATAGTTTGAATAACCCCCCATCCCTTCTCAAACAGAGGGGATGAGGGTGTCGAACATGGGCAGCCATGTATATATATAAAGGAGAATAAATGAACCTCATTATTTATCTGATTGCCGGCGCAATCGTCGGCTATATCGCCAGCAGGATCATGCGCACAAACTCACAACAAGGCCTGCTACTCGACATCCTCGTCGGTGTGATCGGCGCTTTCATCGCTGGTTATTTCATCAGCCCTCTGCTGGGCGTTGGAACGATCAACGACGCCATCACCATCCCGACCATGCTGGTCACCCTGCTGGGTTCCATTGTTTTGTTGTGGATCTATAAGCAAATCCGACGTTAACGATTTTAGCCATCGAATTGAACGAGCAGGAACATTGCGTCCCTGCTCGTGAAAAATTACTGTTAGGCACGAAATGGATTTGTGTCAGCGAGGATGAGTTTCCCGTTTTCGGGAGCAAGCCCACCCTCAGAAAGAAGCGTTAAAAATGTCAAATGAAAATAGAGTGTCAGAGACCAGATCGTCTCAAAGCGAACCAGAGCGCGAACAGCGCATCTTCAGTTTTAAGGCGACGCAATTTATCTGGCTGGCTTTTGGAGCCCTTGAAGCTTTGATCGCCCTCCGCATCGGACTTAAGTTGATCGGCGCCAACCCAGAGAGCCCGATCGTGGCCCTGATCTATGGGTTTACCTACTTATTCCTGTTCCCCTTTGAAGGGTTGGTTGCTTCCCCGGTATATGGCAACATGATCCTCGAACTTTCCTCGATGTTCGCCATGGTGATCTATGGGTTAATCGCATGGGGCATCGAGAGAGTGGCGTGGTTGATCTTTTACCGTCCGCGAGGACCGGTGGTGGCTGTGACAGAAACCAGCACCAGCGAGAGCCATAATACCCACCGATAAATCAGGGAAACCACAATGCAATATCTCTTCCGTCAACCAGAATCTGAACCCCGCCAGTCAAGCCGCTTTTTCGGCATCCTACATTGGCTGATGGGTCTCATTCGGTTGACGGAAGAGGAACAAGCTTCTGCTGGTATTTATTTTGGCAGCCGATCTGATAAGAGTAACGAAAGTTAGTAAAGGATAGATAAAATGATTCACGATAATCAAGAACTCAGGTATCACAATAATAATGCGCTTGGTGTGTTCGTAGGGCTGCTCGTCGGTGGGCTGGCTGGCGCTGTGACCATGCTGCTGCTTGCGCCGCAATCTGGAAGAGACACCCGCATCCAGATCCAGAAAAAAGGCATCGAACTGCGCGACCATACGACGGAAATTGTCAAAGATGCCATGGAGCAGGTACGGGCAAGCAGGGATAAGTTGACCATGAGCGGGCGCGACAAACTCACTGAATTAAAACATCAGGGTCAGGCGCTGGTGGTTGAGCAATTGGACCATGTCTCTGATGCGGCGAAAGCCGGTAAAAAGGCAATCGAAGGTTCCTAAGTCTGATAACGAATGTGATTTCTGTGAATATAATGCCCACGGTCACAAATTGCGCTTATCCCCTTCTGAAAAAAATGCAATTTGTGACCGCGCTGGGTATAAATACCTCAAAGGAGAAATAAGATGCATACAGGCCAGTTGAAATGGATATTGCTAGGAATCTTTTTGATCATCACCGGACTCAGCCTGTTGGGCGTGGGCCTTGGTGGAGTATTGAGCGTTATTGCAGGAGTCTGCGCGTTGATCGCCGGTATATTGTTTATCATCAACCGCTGATCTCAACTTGTTCGAAGGGCGCGGCCTCCTGTTTGGAGGCTGCGCCCTTCGTTGGGTAGGTAATTCTTTTAATGTTCAATGAAATGACAGATTTCCACTTAAATGGGAAGCAGGAACTCGAGCCCATTCTGCGTTGGGAGGATGATGGCGGCCAAATGACCGATGAAGTGGCGCTTCAATCAAGCCAGCAGCATACGGAGCAGCCCGAAAAATTGCTTCCTTTGACGCACGAATCAGTAGTAGACCTATTTCATACAAAGTTGTTGCGAATCCAACCCATGTAACAGGAGGTAATTCTTATGCTCCCGATCGGTGATGATAATACTGGCCGCAGAATAGTCCCTCTGGTGACGTATGCCTTGGCCGTTCTGAATGTCCTGTTTTTCCTGGTGGAACTAGGCGGCGGTGACGCTTTCATTATGAAGTGGGCGTTCGTTCCCAGCCGCTTCCTTGCCGATCCCATCGGCGATTTCCCAACGCTGTTCACTTCCATGTTCATGCATGCCGGGCTGCTTCATCTGGGCAGCAACATGCTTTATCTATGGATCTTCGGTGACAATGTGGAAGACCGTTTCGGGCACGCAAAGTTCCTGGTCTTTTACTTGCTCTGCGGGCTGGGGGCAACGTTTGCACAGCTGGCTTTTAGCATGGGATCAAATATTCCGAACCTGGGAGCCTCTGGGGCGATTGCGGGTGTGCTGGGTGCCTATCTTGTGATGTTCCCACAGGGAAGGGTCAGCGTAATGCAGGGTCAACGAGTGATTCCCATGCCCGCACTGATGGTGATCGGCTTCTGGTTTGTTCTACAGCTTTTTAGCGGCATCGGCTCGCTTGCCGATACCGCAGACACGGGCGGTGTGGCGTACATGGCACACATTGGCGGATTTGTCGCAGGGTTTGTCTTGACCTTTTTGTTCAGAGGAAATACGTCGCCCCGCTTGACCGCCTAACAGGACACGCATGACGCAACATTCAACCACGGCTCCATATGATTGGACATTCCGCCGCGTTGTGTGGGCGACTCTGGTGTTCATTTCCGTCCTCTTTTGCTTCTGGCTTCTTTACCGATTTAACCAGGTTATCTTCATTTTATTTATCGCCATTGTAATTGGCACGGTCATTCGGCCAGCCGTAACCTGGCTGCATCAGCGCGGGCTCCCCCGAATGGCAGGGGTTATTCTTGTTTATCTACTGCTGTTGATCCTGTTTGCGGGTTTCCTGTTCCTGTTATTCCCGCTGGTGATTGAGCAAAGCGCAGCCATGATTGCCAAAATACCTGATTATTATCAGGATCTGTACGAATGGATGATAAATTATCCCAATCCATTAATGGTGCGACTAATGGTGCGATTAAGTGAATTCATCCCGGTTATATTGCCAAACCTTGAGCCTGTTCAACAAACCGGCGAGGACGTTATGATTTCTATGGGGCAGGTGTTAGGTTATATTACATCGGCAGTCTACTTTACTTTCATCGTCATTATTGTTCTGGTACTTGCCTATTATTGGACGCTTGATGGAACTCGGATCATCCATTCGTTTTTACTGCTGGTTCCACAGGAAAAACGTGAGGATATCGGTGAGCTGGTCTCCGCCATGGAGGTCAGAGTGGGTCACTACATTATCGGGCAGGCTGTCCTTTGCCTGGTGATTGGCGTACTGGCTCTGATTGCCTATTCGATCATCGGATTGCCCAATGCGTTCGTGTTGGCGCTTATCGCAGGTTTGCTGGAGGCTGTGCCGATCATCGGTCCATTGCTTGGCGCGATTCCCGCTGCAGTCGTTGCATTGTCTATTGCGCCCGACAAGTTGATTTGGGTCATTGTTGCGACCGTTGTTATTCAGTTGTTGGAGAACAGTCTGCTGGTGCCGCGCGTGATGAGTAAAGCGGTTGGCGTTAATCCATTTGTCACACTGCTTGCGCTGTTTGCTTTTAGTTCTTTTTATGGCATTGCCGGGGCGCTGATGGCAATTCCCATGGCAGCCACTATTCAACTGATACTCAATTACTTTGTCTTTCACCCGACTGCAACAGAACCGGACGCCTCAACTGGGCGCGATCTTGCCAGTCGTTTGCGTTATGAAGCGCAGGATCTGGCGCAGGATCTGCGCAAACAGACACGTCTCAGAAAAAGAGGTACCGAACTTGGGATCAAGCAGATCGACCAGGTGATGGACGAGATCGAAACGATTACTACCGATCTTGATGCCTTGTTGGCGCAGGCAAATATGGTGGATGAACCATGACAAAACAAGTGGTGGTTTTTGGCGTGGCGGTTATGACCACTTTGTTGGCAGTGGTGTTGGTGTGGCAGTTTCGCATTGTAGTTGTTTATATGATGGTCTCGCTTGCGCTGGCAGCAACGGTCCGCCCATTGATCTTGGATTGGAAAAGACGCAGCTTGATGATGCGTCTGGTCTTGATCCTGCTTTACCTGGCTGGGTCGGGCAGTTTGGGCTTGCTGCTCCTGTTTGTTGGCAGGTACGCGATCAATGATATTCAGCAATTGGCTCAAACCCTATCTGTGCAGGGTGTCTGGAAGATGCCAGCCTGGCTGGAAGGCAGTTCGTTTCAACAGACGCTGGTTACATGGATGCCTACTCCGAATAAGCTATTTGAAGCATTGATCGGTGAGCAAGGTCAATTTGTGCTGCCTGCCATGCTCAACCTTACGGAAGGCATTGGCGCTCTCGTGAGTGGCGCATTCCTTATTCTGCTTTTGAGCATCTATTGGAGTATTAATCAAATCCATTTTGAACGGCTTTGGCTTTCACTGCTTCCGTCTGAGCAGCGGAAGCATGCCCGCGAAATTTGGCGGACGATTGAGCCTGAACTTGGCGCATACATACGCAGCGAACTGGTTCAAAGTTTACTGGCGGTCTTGTTATTAGGTGTTGGCTATTGGCTGCTTGGATCGCCGTACCCGGTCTTATTGGCAGTGCTTGGAGCCCTGGCATGGCTGGTTCCTGTAGTGGGAGCCGCCCTGGCGGTGATTCCGCCGCTGTTGATCGGAATGGTGACCAGCGTTCAACTCAGCTTTTTTACGGTTCTTTATACGCTTGTTATCGTCATAATCCTGCAAGTATGGATCGAGCCGCGTCTGTTCAAACGGAATTGGGATAACCCCATTCTGACCTTGATCATTCTGCTGGCTATGGCAGATGCATTTGGCTTGCTCGGCATCATAATCGCGCCTCCTCTTTCTGCTGTGTGCCAAGTCGTGTGGAATCTTCTGGTCAGCCATCGCCTCGCATCAGGAGCTACCGTTCAAATTTCGGATCTCAAAGGGCGTCAGGAACACCTTCGGACTGTGATAGGCGAGATGGAAGAAGCGCCTCCACCTTTGGTAGTTAGCAGCATGGAACGCCTGACCACTTTGCTGGAGAAAGCCGAACCCATCCTGCTTGTGACTTCGATCGTCGAAACTTCAGAATCTCAACTGCCATTGCCCTAATACGTCGTTTGCCTCCCCCAATGAGCGGAGAGAAACACTCCCCAGCCGATGGATGCGCCTGGGGAGTGTTTTGTATATGATGAGATAGTAGCCTGCGCATTTTGGTTGATGCTTTTTACACGCCGATTCCAACAGTGAAAAGTTTACCTTGCATCCGAGTTTCTAAACCACCCGTAAGAGACTGTTTCTTAACTCGTAGTCAAAGACCCTAAAGGTTTCCCACGATTACGAAAACGCCGTTTTGTGGGCACATTTTTGCAAATTATGGTTCTGTTTTGCGGCGAAAACCTTTAGGGTCTGACTTAAGAAACGCTTTCTAAGGGATATGACCGAACAAGAAGGAGATTGATTATGAAAATTAAAAATGTTTTTGCCTTAAATACCATCCTGGCAATCGTATTGCTGTTGACAGCGTGCAGCGCCCTAAAACCAACCCCCACTGCCCAGCCTGAGCCAACACCGACTGTTGTGGTAACCCCTGCGACAGGCGCGCAATATCAATTTGTTACCAACAAACTTTTACTGCCGACAACATACACACTGACCCAGGATTTTGGGCTGAATATCGATG
>JAUXWL010000145.1 GCA_030680155.1 Anaerolineales bacterium | reverse complement strand
CAAGCACCATGCCGGCTTGCGTCATACCGACGTTAAATCTGCCTGTGATGTAGAGCGAGAAGAAGGGGAAAAGAAGCGTCCCACCGACGCTGTCAATGAAGAAGGTCAGGACGATGATCCAGAACTTGGGCGGGAAGCTGTGGTAGAAGTTCTTCAGGCGGATGAACATGATTGCCTGATTATAGAACGGATGTTTTATTTGTCAAGAGTACTTGTTTAGCGTTCAATGATAGGCGAAGCAGGTATGTCTAGTTGGAGTGGAGTGGCCGTAACCAAAGCTGACGGCGTTCCACCATATTGCTGCAGTTGAACAAGATAATCCAGGATCGGAATGGAATGTTGACGACAGGTAACCAAGACACTCGCCAAAATGGCATGGGTAGCTGCACCACTGCGGTTGCGGTTACAACCGTTGGTCTTGCGCGTGATGACCGCGGGTCGCAACATGCGCTCCGCCAGATTGTTGGTGGCTTCCAACTCGTCGACATACAGGAAGCGCAGCAAATGTGGACGATGTTTACGCAAGCGCTTGGCAAAGCGGGCATTGTCGCGATCCGACAGCCTGCGTTGCGGCGCGATCAAGAGATCCAAATGAGACTCCAGATCCTGAGCTCGCTGATAAAACGTGAAGGGATCCAGGCGAGCTTTCTCGGCTTTCAACGCCAAAGCCTCCTGCAAGATGATCGTCACTTGGCGGGCAAAGTGCAAGGCTCGGCCACTCTTGCTCTCTTTCATCTCCTTCAGATCTTTCAGCAGATGACCGACACATTTTTGTTTGAGCCACTCCTTGAACTTGCGGTCGTCGTAGGCCAGATAACAGTCCGTGGTCAGGATGCCGGGGAACTTCTCACCCAGGACATCGATCACCACGTCACTGCTGCGGTTATCGCGGATGGCATACACGCTCACTTCGCTGTGGGTGAAGACCCACAGCCAGGCCGCCAGCGTACCGATCCGCCAGCCCGTTTCGTCCGCATTGACCACACTGCATTGCCGAATGGTCTTCAGCAGCTCGGCATACACCGGTTGGGCTGTACGAGCCAATTTCTGATCAGCCTGACACCAGCCACTTCTACTCACCTGCAATCCGAAGGTGTCGTTGAGCACTTCACTGACCTTGCCATACGAGACACCCAGGCGATGCTTGAGATCCGCCGCCAGGGCTTTGGCACGCGGTCCGACCATCACGCCTGCCGCACCTGTTGCGTCCGAAGTCTGTTCCGGATGACGCGAACGCACCCGTTTCTCACAAGCGCAACAGTAGCCACTGTAGGTCACAAAGCGGGTCGTCTGCACTTCCACTACCGGAATGTCCGTGACGTACTGCTCATGCGTGTGGATCTCTTTCAACTTGCCACCGCATTTTGGACAACCCTGCAGTTTGGTTACTTTCGTCTCGTGCACTTGATGCACCTTCGGCAATTCCCGATGCACAAACTTGCCTTGGCCGCACTTACGCCCTGGCGGCTTCGGTCGCTCCACCCAATGCCGCCGAGCGAACGGCGCCGCCTGCCGTTTTCCGGCACGCTCCAATTCTTCCACGCGCTCGCGCAAGCGTTCGATCTGCTTCTGCTGTTTCTGATTGACCAACAGTGCCTGCGCCAGTTGCTCTTCCAACTCGGCAATGCGTTGGTCCTTCGAATCAGGCTGCGGGTGCTTCCGTCGTTTTCTCATCACAACCATCTTACATTCTTCCAGGCCTCGCATACAAGAGTTTTTCAACCTATATTTTTCAAGATGTTTGACACTTTACCAAATCCAACTTTTGAACGCTAAACAAGTACATCAGAATATGAACGCGCTGGAAACACTCAAAGAGTTATCCTCCCAAATGCAATTCGAAGCGGATGGTGAGCCAAGCGCCTCTCCCCCCGCCCCGGCTTGTTACTCGCCCAAAGAGGATTCCAACGCCTTTACCTATCCCGCTCAACTCCCCAACGGACAGAAAATTGTATTACTGAAGACCCTGCTCTCCTCCGCCTGCGAACGGGACTGCTTCTACTGTCCCTTCCGCGCCGGGCGTGACTTCCGCCGCGCCACCTTCAAGCCAGACGAGTTCGCTGGCTTGTTCAGCAAAATGAATCAGGGAGGCATGGCCGAGGGCGTCTTCCTCAGCTCCGGGCTGGCTGGAGGCGGAATCCGCACCATGGACAAACTGCTTGACACTGCCGACATCCTGCGTAAAAAACATCACTTCAAGGGCTACGTCCATCTCAAGATCATGCCGGGCGCCGAGAAGGAACAGGTCTTCCGCGCCATGCAGCTGGCGAACCGCGTCTCGGTCAACCTCGAAGCGCCCAGTACGGAGAGACTGGCTCGTCTTGCCCCGCACAAAATATTTTTTGAAGAACTTCTGCGCTCGCTCAAATGGGTTGAAGAGATTCGGCGGACTGTCCCCGCTTATAAATTTTGGAATGGCAAATATCCATCCACCGTCACGCAATTCGTGGCAGGCGGCGCAGACGAAAGCGACCTTGAACTGCTCAACACCACCCAATGGTTGATGAAAAATGTCCGCCTCAAACGCGCATATTTTTCCGCCTTCCATCCCATCCGCGATACGCCGCTCGAAAACAAACCCGCCGTGGAGCCCATGCGTGAGCGCCGCCTGTATCAAGCCTCGTTTCTGTTACGCGATTACGGCTTTGACCTCGAAGACCTGCCCTTTACATCGGATGAAAACCTGCCGCTTCACACAGACCCAAAACAGGCCTGGGCGCAGATAAATTTGATCCACACGCCTACAGAGATCAACAAAGCCGGCAAACATGACCTGATCAAAATCCCTGGCATCGGCATCAAAGGCGCGGAAGCGATTTTGTGTGCAAGAAGAAATCAAAAAATTCGCGATCTGTCTTCATTGAAAAAACTCGGCATCATCGCCGAACGCGCCGCTCCCTATGTTTTGCTGGACGGTAAAAAAGCTGCAACCCAAACGAATCTTTTTTAGTAAGTTTCTCCTGAGTGACGGCGAAGGGTCTCTCCAACAAATCACAAACATATTACAGCACCAACATCATCAACAAAATATTTTGTTGATGATGTTTTTTGTTCATACACATAAACATCACAACCTTAAAATATTTCAATATCCCCCATTCAGTCCTTGTAATAAAAAATATAGTTGCTATACTATGCAATGATGTATACCAAGTTTAATCATATAAGGAGAAAAACATGACATCAACAACTACAGCAATGGAAACCCTTGTGATCAAAACTGAAAATAAGTTTAGAACACTGATCACAAAACAAACATACAAAAAAGGCGAAGTGATCTGTCCCATGCCGAGCGAGAACATCATGGACAAACCCAATCGCTACACCGTGCAGATCGGGCGCACACGTCACACCCATGTCGGCAAGCTCGCCGCATTGAATCACTCGTGCGACCCGAACGTATTCCTCGATACCGAGCACATGCTCATGGTCGCCGCACGAGATATCGAAAAGGGCGAGGAACTGTTCTTCTTCTATCCCTCCACCGAGTGGGAAATGGACGCTCCCTTCATCTGCCTGTGCGGTTCGGCCAACTGCATCAACGTGGTGGCTGGCGCGCGCTTCCTGCCGCTCTCCACGCTGGAGCGTCATTATCTCAATCCGCACATCCGCGAAGAGATGATCAAACTGCTCAACAACACCAAACAACATTTGAAAAAATTGAAATAGAAACAACAAGCAGAAACTCCGAGCCTGATGGCTCGGAGTTTCTGCTTACAGCCCATCCGAAAAATATGGAGTCAGGGAGCTTGCTCCCGTAGTTTCGGCGGCATATCATTTCATGTTCATGGCATATAGCTATTTATAGGTTCTTAACCTTCCAACCTTCAAACTTTATAACTTCCGATGCAAGGCCAGCAAGGCATACGCATTCGTCCACGGCTTGCCCAGCCTGTGATTATCAGACACCACGATCTTATTGAATCTGTGCGCGATCTGCGGCATCAACATCGCGATTGCCGCCCAGTCATCGCCCAGCACCGCTTCCTTCATTTTCGCGGCGGACTGTCCCGCCCACAGCCACTCCATGCGGAACTTATCCGCCTTCACCCAATAGTCACGCTTCTCCCACGCCGCCACAGACACATCGATCCCATCTGCAATGGCCTGCAAAGCCAGCGCAATGAATGCCGCCTGGTCTTTCGTCTCAGGGGTAACACTTTGTTGCTTTGCAAGCTCACGGATGCACAATACGATGGATTTCGACAAACGCGTTCTTTCTTTTCCTACAGAGTCAGGGTTGATCACACGGCTCAAGACGATTCTCCAATGGTGGTATATGGTGTTCGCATCCAACTGTTTGGATGCAAGTTCGCGATTATACCGCCAGATGGTCATTCTTCGGATAAAATATCCCATCAAAATGACACAACACTCCATCACAACCATCATCTTTGATCTGGGGAACGTCCTGCTCGGTTGGGATGTCCGCCGCCTCTACCAACGCCTCCTTCCCGACCTTCAAGCTGTTGACTCTTTTCTCGAGCAGATTCATTTCAAGGAGTGGAATGCCCGCCTGGACGCAGGTCATCCCTTCCGCGAGGGAGTTGCAGAACTCACGCAAAAATTCCCTCACTATGCAGAACTGATCGCAGCCTACGATACCCACTGGGACGAAAGCCTGACCGGCACTTATGACGATACGATTGACATCGTCCATGAACTCAAACAGGCAGGCTGGACCCTCCACCTCCTGAGCAACTTCTCAGTGGAGAAGTTCAACTTCATCCAAGCCAGTTTGCCATTCCTTTCCCTGTTCGAAGACAAGATCATTTCCGGCGAGCACAATCTGGTAAAACCAGACCCCGCCATTTTTCACCTCACTCTTGGGCGCATTCAACGCAGTGCGGAGGAATGTCTTTTCATCGACGACTCACTTGCGAATATAGAAACCGCCCGATCCATTGGGTTTCAAACCATCCACTACCAGTCCCCCGCCCAGCTAAGAAGCGCGTTACAAAATCTCTCCATTCGCGGAATCTAACCTATGACTACGAACCTCCAACAAACCATGCTTGATGCCATTGAAAACGAGTTGAAACGTCAGGTAGCCAGGCTTGACCAGCCACGCACCAAACCCTTCCACGATATGTTGACCTATCACATGGGTTGGATGGGTGAAGGTGCTGGCCCACAGGCGACAGGGAAACGTATTCGTCCGCTGCTGGCTTTGCTGGCTGTTGCTTCTTATTTAGATGAAAAACAGAAAGATCAAAGTGGTAATGTAATAAGTTGGCTACACGCAGTTTCGGCAGCGGCATCGATTGAATTAATTCACAACTTCTCGCTTGTCCATGATGATATTCAAGACAACTCTGACCTGCGGCGCGGACGCAAGACTGCCTGGGTCATTTGGGGCGCGCCGATGGCCATCAATGTCGGTGATGCGTTGTTCGTGATCGCCAATCAATCCATTCTTGATCTCAAATCACATTATCCCGCAGAGATGGTAGTGGAAGCGGCAAGCATCCTAAACAATTGCTGTCTCGCGCTCACGCAGGGTCAATTCCTTGACATGTCTTATGAAGAACGCACCGACCTAAAGATGGAAGACTACTGGCCTATGATCGGCGGAAAAACCTCCGCCCTACTCTCTGCCTGCACCCAGATCGGCGCTCTTCTTGGCTATGCGAAGCCTAAGGAAATAGAGGCATTCCGCCTTTTCGGACATCACCTTGGGCTGGCATTTCAGGTGCAGGATGACATCCTCGGCATTTGGGGCGATCAAGCCGTTACTGGCAAATCTGCTGCGAGCGACCTGGTGGAAGGAAAGAACTCCCTGCCCGTGTTATTTGCGCTTGAGAAAAACGGGAAGTTTGCCGAGCGCTGGCGGCAGGGTCCCATCTCCGTAGATGAAGTCGGTGCAATTGCTGCACTCTTGGAAGAAGAAGGCGGCAGAGCGTACGCTGAAGCGCTGTCTGAGACAGAGACTCAAAAGGCGTTGGACTATTTGAAGCAGGCAAATCCGCGCGGCGAGGCGGGCGAGGCAATGCTTGGGCTGGCAACTATGCTCCTGAAACGCAAGCAGTGATCAGGTCCATGTTGAGGCGGGTTAAATCTTCGTGCTTGACATGTCTTTTCTGCGTGGCGTATAATCCTGCCCATCAAACATGCGGGTGTAGTTCAGTGGTAGAACATGTGCTTCCCAAGCACAATACGCGGGTTCGATTCCCGCCACCCGCTCTTCTTTTCACAAAATGCCGAGGCAGCTAACACCTCGGCATTTTGTTGTGCCAAACCAAATTGTGCTAAACTAATTTGTAAGGTAGCTGTCATGGATGGTATTTTGTCTTACAAGTAAAATTCATTCTGGAGTTCCTATATAACATGTCTGAAAATAAAGGCACCATCCTGTATGTGGAAGACAATCCCGATAACAGAAACTTGATCCGCAGGGTGCTGAATGCGGAGGGATATTCTGTTGTGGAAGCGGCGCAGGCGGCCCAGGCCATCGAGAAATTGGAAACAGAAAAAATCGAC
Source organism: Anaerolineales bacterium (assembly GCA_030680155.1). Classification (GTDB taxonomy): domain Bacteria; phylum Chloroflexota; class Anaerolineae; order Anaerolineales; family Villigracilaceae; genus Villigracilis. The sequence goes on along the minus strand of JAUXWL010000145.1, from coordinate 37,759 downwards.
CTGATCTTGATGGATATTAACATGCCCGACATGGACGGATACACACTGACTGCAAATATCAAGAAGGTCGAAAAATACTCAAAGATTCCCATTGTGGCTGTAACTGCAAATGTGATGCGCGGTGACCGCGAAAAATCACTTGAAGCTGGCTGCGATGGGTATATTCAAAAACCAATTGACATTGACACGCTCTCCCAGCAAATCGAGCGATTTATCATAAGGAGCACAAATGTCTGACCAGGACCAAAGACCAGTTTCTGACACGCAACCCCTTCGCAAGCCCACCATTCCCAAGGATGCGGCTGTGCTCGTGGTTGAAGACAATGTCTCCAATTTTGTGTTGATCGCCCGTATGCTGGGGTACCTGGGAATTCATTGCGAGTGGAAAACCTCAGGGTATGAAGTTGTGGAATACGCCGACACCCTCCCCCGCCTCGACCTGATCCTGATGGATATTCGCCTGCCGTACGAAGATGGTTACGGGGCCTTGAAGAAGATCCGCGCTTCTGAGCGCTTTAAGGCCGTGCCGATCATTGCCGTGACAGCCGAAGCCAGTACAGAACAGATGAAAAAAGCGCAGGATTCAGGTTTTGACGGATTCCTAGGCAAGCCGCTGGACCCTGACCGATTTCCAGACCAGATTCGCCGAATTCTAAGCGGTGAAGCGGTTTGGGAATTCAGCTAACCCACAAATGACAATAAATTCCGCATCGCCCGTCTCAAACACGAATAATAAAGGATACAAGGGCAGTCTTGCAGGCACGCTCGTACGAACGCTCCTAGTCTTTACCATTATCCCCCTTGTCTTAATGGCCGGGGCGGCTTATCTGCGCGCGCGTACCCTTCTGCGCGAACAGGCCATCACCCAGGCGGAAAATCTTCTCGTTAATCAATTGAACGTGGTGGAAAAGGAACTCGAGCAAAAAGAAACTGAACTCGGGCAAAACCGTACGAACCGCGTATTCCTTGCGCTGATCGAAACTTCCCTCCGTACCGACCCAACAAGCCTGCAATTCAGCGAAATCCGCAACAAACTTACCGCTGAAATGCACAGCGGATTCGATCAGTTTTTCCTGACCAACACCGAAGGAAAAATAATTATTGCCAGCAATGCGGTCTGGGAGGGAAAGACCGTAGACCCAACGAACTTTGAACAGGAGGAAATTCAGACCCTTGCCCTCTATGGCATTCCCTCTGTCCGTGAGAATGAATTCATCCTCGCCACCTCTGGGACGTATCAAACCATACAAGGCTCGCGCGGCGTCATCGTCGGCATCACCGAAAGAGAGTCTTTACAGCGGTTGATCCAGCCGCTAAACGGGCTGGCGCCTTTCGCAAATGCCTACTTCATTCTGGCAAACGATCAATTGATTTCGAGCAACCCAAATACGGGCTGGTTCACTCCTGCCGCCGGCTCCAGTGAATTTCAAACAGCGCTGGCAACCAATCTAGCCAGTTTGAGGCGCTCAGAGAATCAAGGACCTGTTGCCCTGGATATTAATTCGCCCGAAGGCGAACCCGCACTGGTGCAATTGCAATGGGTTCCGCAAATGCAGATCGGCGTTGCGCTGGAGATCAAATCAAACAAAATTTACAGCCAGATCAACAGCCTCGCACCCTTTACCATTCTGCTCGCTTTGGTCACCCTCAGCGCCACCGCCCTGGCACTCACCTTCGGAACGCGGCGCGCCTTTCAACCCCTGCAAACATTATCGGATACCACCCGCCGATTTGCCGAGGGCGATTGGAGCCAGCGGGCCGCAGTAACCAGCAACGATGAAGTCGGCTTGTTGGCGAATTCATTCAACGAGATGGCCGCCCAGTTAAGTGAGATATATCTATCGCTGGAGAAGAAAGTCGATGAGCGCGCGCGCCAGATCCGCACAGCGGCTGAGGTGGCACAGAGCATCACAACCATTCCGAACCTGGATAACATGCTCAACCAAACCGTTGAACGGCTTGTACAGGAATTCGACTTTTACCAGGCAAGTATCTTCATGGTGGATAGAGGCGGAAAGTTCGTGGATTTCAAGGCCGGCTACGGTTCTGCCACTCAGGGATTAACAGAGAGGCAATATCGGCTTGAAGTCGGCTCCGCCTCGATCATCGGGTGGGTTGCTGCAAACAACCAGGCACGGGTCGCCTCTGACGTTTTGGAAGACCCACTGCACCTCAAGAATGAACTCCTGCCTGAAACCCGTTCTGAAGCCAGCGTGCCAATCTCCCTTGGAGAGCAAGTCCTGGGTATCCTTGATATCCAAAGCGCCCAACCCAAAGCATTCAACGCTGACACACTCGTCATGCTGCAAACGCTGGCAAGCCAAATTGCGGCGGCGATCCAGACCAATAGATTGATCGAAACCAGCCAGGTAAATTTTCAGGAACTGGAACGCCTGTATCGGTCCAGCCGCCTTATCGCGGAAGCAAACAGCGAAGCGGAAATTATTTCCATCGGCAGCCAGATCCTGCGGAACGCCCCCTACCCCATCGTATTTTTCAAGGTCGCAGGGAATCGGATGAACGTCGTTATGTCTTGCGACTCAACGCGAGGCGCAGGGAATATCGCAGGGTTGGAGGAGCAGTACCAGGTCAGTTTGGAAGCGTTGGAGAATTTCATCTTCCACGGAACCGCTGAGACATCCCCCACAGACGCAAACCTTCCTCCCGTTCTCCGCAGAGTGATGCAGACGCTGACGTTGACACAAGCGGCGTTTTTACCTGTACGGATTCATAATGAGCTTACGGCTGTAATTATGATCGGCTCGCGCCAGCAGAGTCTTTCCAGCGTTTCGATACAGCCATACGAAAACCTGGCGGGGTTGATGTCTGTCACGCTGGAAAGAACAGCCGCCGTGGAACAGACGGAAAGGCATCTTCGTGAAGTGGAAGCGATGGCCTCCATCAACGAATTGATCGCATCCACCAACGACATTCAAGGCTTTTTCCACGCCCTGCTGGCAAAGATCCAGCAGACGATTGGCAGTTACAACCTGCTGGTTGCCCTCTATAACGAGAAGGAAAATTCAATCAGTGTTCCATTCAGTTACGAGGATGGCGAGGTTATTTCGATCGATTCATTCCCAGTCGGCGAGGGGTTGACATCCATTTTGCTTCGCACCCGTCAGCCATTGATGTTGGTGGAGGATACGGAACGAAGAACCGCTGAACTTGGAGCGAAAATCGTCGGCAAGCCGGCAAAGTCATGGATGGGCGCGCCGATGCTCGTGCAAGGCCTCCCCATTGGCGTTTTGATCGTTCAAGACCTGGAAAATGAACATGCCTTCGATGAAGAAGATTTGAAGTTCTTTACCACGCTTACCGGGCAGGTTGCGGGCGTGATACACAATATCCACCTGCTGGATGAAAGCAACCGCAAGGCCTTACAACTGGAAACCGCCGCTGAAATTGCCCGTGATATCAGCGGTTCGCTCGATCTTGATGAGCTGCTGACCAAGGCTGTGAAACTTATCCGCGAGAGGTTCAATTTCTATCACGCCTCCATATTCCTCATGGATATGCCTCACGAGTTCGCTGTGATCCGCGAAGCCACCGGGGAGGCAGGCGCGCAAATGAAAAGGGCGGGATACAAGATCGGCGTTGGCGCCAAATCCATCGTTGGGTTTGTCACCGGGCGCGGCGAATCGCTGATCGTGAACGACACAAGCAAAGACGCCACATACTACGCCAATCCGTTACTGCCTGACACGCGCGCAGAGGCAGCCATTCCGTTGCGAGTCGGCGACCGTATTTTGGGCGCACTGGATGTGCAAAGCACAAAGCCTTATGCTTTCTCAGAAGATAACCTCCGTAGTTTACAAATCCTGGCAGATCAGTTGGCAGTAGCCGTGGCGAATACAGAGTTGTTCGCCGAAACGCAGGAACACCTGTCCCAGCACCGCCTGCTGCACCACATCACTTCAACCGCCGCATCCGGTACTACGTTGGAAGAGGCGCTGGAAAGCGCTGTGAGCGGTTTGCAGGTTACATTGGGCGGAGACCGGGTGGCAATCCTGCTGGCAAATCGGGAGAAGAAAACCATTCAAGTGAAAGCCTCGGTTGGGTACGCAGAGGATATTTCAAACAAGGAAGTGGAGCTCGGCACGGGCATCACCGGTTGGGTTGCCGCGCACAGACGCCCCTTGCGGGTGCGGGATGTCAGTGAAGATCCGCGTTACATTAATATCAGCGCAAATACACGCTCTGAGCTGGCTGTGCCATTGATCTATCGAAGTGAACTGCTCGGCGTTTTGAATGTCGAGAGCGAGCAAGTGGACGCCTACACGGAAAACGACGAGGAAATGCTCGGCACACTCGGCGGCAGCCTTGCCGCGATCATTGCCAATGCCCGTTTGCTGGAACAACTGCGGTCGCAGGCGGAGCGCGAACGCCTGGTCTATGACGCATCCAGTAAAATTCGCCGCTCGACGGATATCCACTCCATTTTGATGACCACCGCAAGCGAGATCACGAGGATCACCGGCGCACGTTACACAAAGATCAAAATCCGATCGGACCAAAATCCTGAATCGAAAGATGTTCAATAATGGAAAGAACTCCCTCCGATACCCCGCCTCTCAATCCTGAAAATGCCACCCGCGAGTTATATAAGAATTGGCGGGAGCAGTTTGCGATTCCGCTTTTGATCGGCGTGCTGGTATTTGGGGCGCTCGCGCTCATCCCAGCCGTAAGCGCATCTGAAAGTATTCTTTTGGATGCCATCTTTATTACGACCTATCTGATCACAGGGCTTGTTACCGTAATTCGGTTTTCATACCTGGTCCGCATGAGCGTGTTCCTTGCAGGTGTATTTGTACTGGGGCTTGCCGAACTGCTTACCTACGGAATTCTGGGTGACGGCTTGTTCTTCTTTTTGGCGGTCGTTATCTTCTCCACCATCCTGCTATCCCCAAAGGCTGGCATCCTTGCAACTGCCGTAAACATAGCCGCCTTCATCCTCTTTGGCTGGCTCATGATGAGCGGACAACTCGCGCCCTTCAACCCTGGGGCAGCCCCATCAAAAATTGAGGATTGGTTCAGCGCCAGCGCGGCGCTGGTCATGTTTGGGGCTGTGATCATCATCGGTTTCCAACGACTCGAAGCGGCGTTCTTTGAAGCTCAAAAACAGATCGACATCACCCTCAACACACTTAAACAGGAACGTAACAATCTTGAGAATAGGGTTCAGGAACGCACCTACCTGTTGAGAAAGATCAACGAAGTTGGCAGCGCCGTTTCATCCATTCTCCATGCAGATGAAATGCTGGAAAAAGCCGCGCTTCAGATCGAACGGGAATTTGACTGCTCCTTCACGGCATTTTACCTGCTGGATGTAACAGGACAATGGGCGGAACTCAAGGAAGCCAGTGGCGCTGCCGGAAAAGTGATGCGGGAAAACAAGCGCCGCCTCGATCTGAGCGGGAAGCACTCCATCACGGATGCCATCGTTTCAAAACAGGGACAAATTAATCTGGATATACAGAAGCTCCGCTCGGAGAATCCCCTGCTGCCGTACACACGCTCACAGATCGTGCTGCCGCTGATCGTTGGCGACTATGTCCTTGGAGCGCTCGACATGCACTCAGCAAAGGACGATGCGTTCTCCGCGCAGGACCTCGATGCGTATCAAAACATGGCAAACGGAATTGCAATCGCAATGGAAAATGCCAACCTTTTCCAGGAGGCGCGTCAAAGCCTTCAGGAAATGCAGGCAACCCAGCGTCAATACATTCAGGGTGCATGGCAGTCGCTCACTGCCGAGCAAACTCTCGAATATGCATTAGGTGACAATGACCCGGCGTATACAAACACGATTGAAGTTCCACTTTCCTTAAGAGAACAGGTCATCGGGCAAATCCAACTGGCAAATTCAACCGAGTGGACGCCCGAGCAAAAAAACCTTGTGGAAGCCATTGCCGCTCAAGCGACTCTGGCGCTGGAAAACGCACGCCTCGTGGAAGAAAGTCAGTCCTCGGCAACGCAGGAGAGGCTGGCAAATGAAATTATCGCAAAGATCTGGGCGTCTGCGAATACGGATGGCATCCTGCAAACCGCTGTGCGCGAACTAGGCCGCAGTCTCGAAGCGGCCGAAGTCGAGATTGAACTCTCCATGGGTGATGAAAATGATAAATAAACCGCTGTCACCATCCTACAATAACGACGCGGGCGGCCGCCAGTCATTTGACTTGAAAACCTGGCGGGAGAGATTCATCCTCGCCATCCTGCGCATTGCCTCCATATTTGGCGTCGTCCTGATCGTTATTTCATTTCCCACCTCCACACTTTTGGATAAATTCCTCTACGTTGGGTTGTATCTCGTATTACTGGGAATTACCATCCTGCCATCGCCGTATATCCTGCGTGCAAATCTTCTCCTCTTGATAAGTTTTGCAGTGGGCATCAATACCATCCTCGCTTGGGGACCATGGAAGGATGGGAATATCTTTCTTTTGTCGGGCATCATCCTCGCTGCCATTCTTTTAGACCGCCGCGTGGATATCGTTGCCTTGATCACAGCAGTGACTGCCACTACGGTCATTGCGATTCTTCAACAAATCGGGCTGTTTCAGTTTACAGCTGTCAACGTCCCACCCACCCGTGTGGAAGACTGGGTGGGTTATATCGCTGATTTTTCCATTGCAGGCGCTGCAATCGTTGTGGCGGTCGGTCAGTTCAAAGAAGTGTTCATGCAAATGATCCTAAACCTGCAAAACAAACTGGGCGTGTTATCCGACGAACAGGATCTATTGCGAGAAAGAGTGCGTGAGCGCAGCGAGGAACTGGAAACGCGCATGTCCCAACTCCGCACTTCCGCCAACACATCCAGGCAAATCGCTGAAACAAAAGATTTCTCAGAACTGCTCCAGTCATCGGTGACTATGCTCTCAGAAAGATTCGGATACTACCATGTAGGTTTGTATATCCTCGATGAACAAAAGAAAACCGCATTCCTCCAGGCAGCATCCTCTGAGGCTGGCAGGCAGCTTGTAGGCCAGTCCTTTAGCATTAAAACTGACCGCAGAAACCCAATCCACTATGTTGTCAGGCAAAACCGCCCTTCGATCACAACCGACCTGGATCATGCAAATTTTATACGAGACGAGAACTTTCCGCTTACCCGCGCGCGCATGGTATTGCCGCTGGCAGTACGCGGTGAAGTGCTCGGCCTATTCGATATTCATGCCGATCAACCAAGGGCGTTTACTTTGCAGGATGCGGATATCCTCCAACCCGTGGCAGACCTGACAGCCATCTCCTTCGACAATCTCCGCCTCGTCAACGAAACCCAAAGCCTGCTCAGCCAATTGGACATCAACACCGCCCTACAGACACAACGGACATGGGCAAAACTAACCAGCCGCCAAAAACCATCCTACCAATACACCCCTGCGGGAGTCCGTCCCGTCTTTTCATCAGACAAGCATAAGGACCATAACGGGCTGCGCATCCCTCTTGTTTTGCACGGGCAAAAGATCGGCACGATAAAACTAAAAAGAAAAGGCACAGACACAGACTGGTCGGAAAAAGAGCACAACCTGCTGTTAAAAATTGCAGATCAGGTCTCCCTTGCGCTCGAAAACAGCCGCCTCGTAGACGAAGCCCAAAAGAGCGCCATGCGAGACCAGATGATCGCAAGCATTTCAACCCAGATCCGTGAAACCCTTGATATCGAGTCTGTCATCCGCACAGCCACCAGCGAATTGCGAAGAGTGTTCGACTTAAAGGAAGCAGAGATCGTCGTAGGCTCGCCGCAATCGGAAGCTTAATCAGCTACATTAATTTTAGGAAACAACAGAGTATTTGCACATGAGCCGACAAACAGTCACCCCGGAATTTGAATACACCAAATGGCGCACGGGGTTCCTCCGCGCCACCTTGATCGGCGCCTGCGTTTTGGGACTGGCGGCGCTGATCCCTGCCGTGCTGTCGAGTCAACCCATATATCAAGCAATTTACATCTTTCTCTATTTGGTGACATTGTTGGCCACAATCCTGCCCACGCCCTACAATCTTAGAGCCGCCATATTGATAACCCTGCTGTTCGGGCTGGCTGTTTTAGGCGTGACAGAAACAGGCATCATCGGAGACGCCCGCCTTGCCATGCTGGGCGCGATCACACTCGCGTCCCTGCTATTTTCATGGAGGTCCGGGTGGGCGCTCACGGGGCTTGCCATGCTGGTTTATATCATCTCCGGCTGGTTGATATTAAGCGGCGCCTTTTCCATCACCAGCGAAAATGTTCAAGTCGGCACAGTGGAAGGCTGGATATCCAACAGCGCCATATTTTTATTGATTGCGATTTTGATCGTGAATGGCATTCGCCTGACGCAAACAGAATTCGAAAACTCTGAAAACCACTCACGCTCCCTGCTGGACGAACTGCGTAATGAGCAGACAAACCTCGAAAAACGAATCCAGGACCGCACTCAAACCCTGGACAAACGCACCAACCAATTGCGAGCAGTGGCAGAATCGGGACGGTCAATCACCACCTTCCGAAACCTGTCTGAACTCTTGCAGCAAGCCGCTGAGATCATCCATAAAAACTTCGATTACTACCATGTGGGCATCTTTCTGCTCGATGAGCGCAGGGAATATGCCGTTCTGGCGGCCAGCAACAGCGAAGGCGGGCAAAGGATGTTGGAACGACGTCACCAATTAAAGGTCGGCGGCGCGAGCATTGTAGGATATGTCATTGAAAATGCACAGGCGCGCATCGCTCTGGACGTTGGGCAGGATGCGGTTTACTTCGACGATCCCGACCTCCCAAACACCCGCTCCGAAATGTCCCTCCCCCTGATTGTAAGCGGGCAGATCCTCGGCGCATTGGATGTGCAAAGCGCCGAATCACAGGCATTCACCGAAGATGATGTAGCCACGCTGCAGATCCTCGCAGAGCAGATCGCTGTGGCAATTCAAAACGCAAACCTATTTAGCGAAGCCGAGAAATCGCTGGAAGCAACCCGCGTTGGGTACGGCGAGATCAGCCGCGAAGCGTGGGGCAGAATCCTTCGCAACCAACCGCAAATCGGGTTTCTTTCCACTTCGCCCAACGCGACTGTGCAAACCCAATCCACCTCAATGGAAGCGAATCTCACAAAAACCATTGAAACGGGCGACTTGATTATCGAAAGCGATGGACTAACCATCGGCGTACCCATTAAAATCCGCGGGCAGGCGATTGGCGCAATCCGTTTGAAGAAACCGGAGATTGCCGAGGCATGGACACAGGATGAGATCAACCTCGCCGTCACTCTTTCAGACCAGCTTAGCGGAGCGCTGGAAAGCGCCCGCCTTTATCGCGAATCGCAAACTCGTGCGGCACGCGAGTCTCTGGTTTCCGACATTTCTGCACGAATCAGCGCCACCTCTCAAACAGACTCCATCCTCCGCGAAACTGTGAGCGAATTGGGGCAGGCGCTTGGGAACGCATCGGTCACCTTCCAATTGATCGAATCAGCGGACGGACGGGAACAAACTACAGACCCCGATGCAAACAAGCGCGAAGGGAACGGAAAAGAATAGCCATGTCCACTCGTTCTAATAAGATCGTTCTTTCGTTCAAGGGTAACAGCACGTTTCGATACGCCGTATTTGGCGCGCTTTTTGGTTTAACATTCCCAATCATTGGGACAATCATCAAAGCGCTTTATTCCCAGTTACCTTTGAATGCCGCCAGCTTATTACACATTCAAAAGACAGACCCGGTATTATGGATAGTTGATACAGCGCCTCTTTTCCTGGGTATCCTCGCATCCCTTGTGGGCAACAGACAGGATGTTTTGGAGCAAGCGAACGACAAATTAATTCTTCGCGAAAAGGAACTGGAAGATACACGAACCACTCTGGAGGAACGCGTTCAGGAGCGCACCCGTGAATTACAGGAAGCCAGCAAGCAAATCGAGAAAAGAGTTGCGCGCCTGAAAGTCATCTCGGATGTATCTCATGAAATCTCATCCAATGTTGGCTTGAACTTCACGGAATTGCTCACCCGTATCACACAGAGTATCAGCGAAAAAACCGGCTTTTATCATGTCGGCTTATTTCTGCTGGATGAAAATCGTGAATTTGCCGTGTTAGCGGCGGCAAACAGCAGCGGTGGGCGGCAAATGCTCGCCCGTCGCCATCAGTTGAAAGTCGGCGGTACAGGAATTGTGGGGTATGTTTCACAAAGTGGACGCCCTCGCATTGCACTGGACACCGGCACAGACGCAGTGTTCTTTAACAACCCGGACCTTCCAAAGACCCGCTCCGAAATTTCACTGCCACTCGCGTTCGAAGAGTCCGTCATTGGTGTATTAGATGTGCAAAGCATACAACCCTCCGCATTTAATGAAGAAGATGCGAATGCGCTTGGGTCCCTTGCCAACCTGCTTGCCATCGCCATTAGAAGCCTGCAAACAATGGAGAGCGGCAATGGCAGGTTCAGCCCAACTCGTGCAGGGAGTAGAGCAGCCTCATTCAAGCGGAAGGCAAACCAGGGCGGGTATTCTTATCGTCCTGAAGGTATTACTGCCGCCAACATTCAGATCGACAATGAACCGCTGTTGAAAAAGGCGCTTGCCAGCGGTGACGTTACAGTTTTGCATCATACCTCGCTGACTTCCCCGGCCGCCATTGTGGTTCCCGTAAAACTCCGCGATCAGGTCATTGGGCTCCTCCACATCGAAGCCTCCGAAATAAATAGAAAATGGACCGATGATGAGATCGCCATGGTCCAATCCATTTCTGACCGCGCGGCTTTCGCGCTGGAAAATGCCCGCCTGCTCGAAGATGCCACCCGTCGTGCCGAGCAGGAGGAGACGATTGCCCGTGTGACGACGAGTATCGGCGCCTCCACTGATTTTGACCGCATCCTGCAAACCACCATTCAGGAGATCGGACAAGCGCTGGGCGTATCGCGTTCGTTCATTCAAATTGGAACCGCGCGTTCCGAGGAAAATAGGGATTAGCAATGAATACTTCCCCGCAAGATTCCCTGACCTCAGGCACACCCGGTCCGGCTCAACGGACAAACATCAGCCTGAAATTACCAGCGATGGTGATTACGTTGCTGTTATTCGCATTCACCATCTACACATTTATCAGCATCCGCATCACCCAGGGAGCATCCGCCAATGCCGTGCGGGAAGAATTGACAGCGGATACCAATGCCAAGGTTGAATTGATTCGCGCCACCCTGACTGGGACAAGAACGATTGCAATGAATCTCGCTGCCGCCGCAGAGTCGGCTGCCTATGAAGAAGATGAGATGTTGCGATTGATCGAAAATACGTTGATGCGGAATGAACAGGTATTTGGTTCAGCGATTGCATACGAACCGTTCAAGTTCAATCGGGGTCAATATTATTGGTCGCCCTATTACAGCCGCACGCCCTCGAATACATTGCAATTCACGCAGCTGGGGAACCCTGAATACGACTATTTCGGATGGGATTGGTACACCCAGCCAAAGGAACGAGGCGAGGCAATCCTTTCTGCCCCTTACTACGACGAGGGTGGCGGCGATATCTGGATGGTGACATGGAGCATCCCGTTCCATGAAGCGAATGGAGACTTCAAAGGCGTAGCAACTGCCGATATCGCCTTCTCCCAAACCCAGGAGATCATTAATTCCATCAAAATCGGGGACGCTGGGTACGCCTTCCTGCTTGCATCAGACGGTACGGTTCTCGGTATCGGCGAAGCGGGTGGGAATTATGAAGTCATGGTCGACTCCATGCTCCCTGCTTCCGAATCAAGGCTGGCTGCAAACTGGTCCGATTTAATGTCAGAGATGCTGGCAGGTCGCACAGGTTTAATGGAAGTAACCGATGCAAACGGGACACCTCTTTATGTTTCCTATGCCCCCGTAGGACTTGATACGGGCTGGTCGCTCGCGCTTGGTTATCCGCGCGAGGAAATTCTGTCACAGACTACCGAACTGCAGACCTCGCTGGTCACCTATACATTCCTGATAGCCATCGTGTTTGGCGTTATCGTCTATTATTTCACACGCTCCATTACCAATCCATTGCGCCAGTTGACGGATGTTGCCAGCCAGATCGCCTCGGAAAACCCCGACAACATCAAAGATCAATTGAGCGAGCCGATCAAAATCAAAACCCAGGATGAACTGGAAGACCTTGCCAACGCATTTAACCAAATGGCATTCAACCTGAAGCATTCGCTCGAAAATCTTGAAGAGAAGGTGGCGGATAGAACCAAGGATCTTGAACGCATCGCCACGGAATTAAAGACGGTCTCTGACGTTGCACGCGAAATCGCCATTATCCGCGATATGGATACGCTGCTAAATTTATCCGCCGAACTGATCCGTGAAAGACTACAGTATTACCACGTGGGCATTTTCCTCGTTGATGAAAGGGGAGAATATGCCATCCTGCGCGCAGCGAGCAGTGTTGCAGCGGAGAAAATGCTTGAAGTCCGTTACAAATTGAAAGTAGGCGAGACCGGTCTTGTCGGCAACGTTACCCGAACGGGCCAGGCATATATCGCTCTCGATGTGGGTACGGATGCTGTTCATTTTGAAAATGCCTACCTCCCGGCGACGCGTTCAGAAATCGTACTGCCGCTCCACAACCGCAGTATTACGTTTGGAGCGCTGGATATTCAAGCGACCACTTCCAATGCATTCGATGAGCAGGATGTTCAAACCCTCCAGATTCTCGCCGATCAACTTGCAGCGGCAATTGTGAACGCACAACTGGTACACCAAGTGGAAAGCGCTCTCGCTGAATTGTCAAAAGTGAACCGCGAGACATCCCAGCAGACATGGAACAGCGCCATCAGCGAGCGCAGGCCGCCCGCATATGAATACGATGGGTTGCAGATCCGTACTATTCCCAAAAACCTGTCCCAGGATCTGCTAAAGCAGCTTGAGGATGGTCAGCCGATTATGGTAAAGAAAGAAGCCAACGATGGTGAGGGGGCAAAGAATACCCTTCTGATACCCTTGATGGCGCTGCACCAGTTTATTGGCGTGATTGGATTAGATCAGGAAGACCCCAACCATACATGGACGGAAGAAGAGATTGCCATCGCTCAGGCAGCGGCAAATCGCGCGGCATTAACCCTGGAAAATGCCCGCTTATTGGATGAGAGCCAGAGACGTGCTTCCAAGGAACGCACAATCTTTGAAGCGACCACGCGAATTGGCTCGGCGTTGAGTATTGAGAATATCCTCCAAACCACCGCAGAGGAACTTGAACGTGTACTGGGAAGCGCGGAGGTTGTGCTGCAGCTTAATACAGAAAAGAACCCGTCGGGCAAAGAGAAATAAAACGCGTCATGATGAAAGAAAATTATGTTAACAGCCTTTAAGAACCTATTGCAACCGCCCGTCTTCGAAGACGTGGAACAAAACCGCCTCGGCGGTCTGCTCCACACGATTACGCTTGGAGCGTGGCTGGTTATCGCCACCATGGCAGCGGTTACCTTTATTATTCCCGCACTGGCCGTCCGAAGTATTCCAGCAGCCATGGCGCTATTCATCATCAATGCGCTTGCCACCTACCTCACCCGTAAAGGCTACGCCCGGGCCGCCAGCCTAACTCTTGTATTTGCATTGATAGCCGTCGTTACCTATATCAGCATTAGCTTTGTCGCCCAGCCGCGTCCCTACATCCTTTTTTTCGGATGGATCATTGTTTTTACAGGACTTATATTAGGCAGGAAGGCCGCGACGGGTACGGCAATCTATTTTGCGATCCTGCAAGTATCCCTTATTCTCCTCGCGGACCGGGGTGTTATTGAACCTGTTGATGCCCAATCCTCCCCTGCTGGAAACGCGCTTGTTTTTGTCGTTGGGTTTCTGCTTATTTCAAGCACGATCAACCTCGCATCAAAAAATATCCAGAACCTTAATGAACAGGGGAAAAGGAACGAACTGGAGCTTGAGCAAAACAATAAAGAGTTGCTGGAGTTAACCAACTCCCTGGAACAGCGCATTTTATACCGCACCAGGGAATTGGAGAACGCCAATGTGCGAATTGAAAAGCGCGCAAAGCAGTTCCAGACGATTTCACAGGCATCTCGGGTAATTATCTCTACAAAGGATCTCGAGGAACTCCTGCCTCAAATCACCCAGGTGATCAGCCAGCAATTTGGTTTCTATCATGTGGGAGTTTTTCTTGTTGACCTAAACAAGGAGTATGCCGTACTCAGGGCCGCAAACAGCGCTGGGGGAGCGCGCATGCTTGCGCGTACACACAAACTAAAGATCGGACAGACCGGCATCGTGGGAGATGTCGCGAAAACCGGGAAGGTCCGCATTGCTCTCGACACAGGCGCAGATGCCGCCTACTTCAACAACCCTGACCTTCCAGAGACCCGCTCAGAAATGGCTCTGCCACTCCTGCAGGCGAATGGAGAAATCATCGGCGTTTTGGATATTCAGAGCGCTATGCCCAAGGCTTTCTACCAGGAAGATATTGAAATCCTCACCACCCTTGCAGATCAAGTCTCGATTGCCATCGATAACGCCCGTCTCTTTGAAGGAACCCGTAAAGCGATCCTGGAATCCGAAGCCGTTTATCGCCGCGACCTTAAGACCGGGTGGAAAAAGTACAGTCGCGCCCAAAAACTCGCAGGGATACACAGAAGCGGTTCAAGGACCATTTTCCTGTCAGAACCCGTACACATCCCTGGGGCAAACGAAGTCATTCGTTCCGGCAATGTCTACAGGGAAAAAGAAGAGAATACCAGTTCCGCCAACCTGACCATTCCAATGAACCTCCGTGGAGAGATCGTTGGAGTATTGAATGTAAAGACAGATGACGAACGCGAATGGAGCAATGATGAAATGGACATCATCAATGCCATTATGGAGCGCGCCGCCCTCTCCATTGAGAATGCGCGCCTGCTTGAGGAAAGCCGAAAAAACGCCGAACGGGAACACGCCATCGGTGAGATTTCCGCGAAGATCAGCTCGGGCACCGAGATCGAAACCATCCTGAAAACAGCCGTCAGGGAATTGGGATCCCAAATCAACGGCGCCCAGATCACCATTGAGATTGGAAGCGGAGAAAAGTAGCCGCCTGCGCATCTTATGAATACTAATCCAACTCCAAACAACAACGGCACCGGGTTCACCCCGGATCAATACAGCCGAAGCGCCACTGTCATTACTCTTGTCTTGACGGTCATTGCAATTCTAACTGCCGCAATTTTCGCGTTTCTGGGCTATTCGGGCAACCTGCCGCAGCTATACATACCTGCGGCCATATTGGCTGTCGCGTCAATCTTTGACCTATTCTCCCTTTCTCTAATTCGCAAGGGGCGCATCAACCTTGCGATGATGATTGTTGGTACCATATTTCTTGTCAAAGCATTGACCATACCCTTCTTCACAGAGGGGCTGGGGCTAATCATCGCCGCATCGATTATGGTAGTTATAACCTCCATCACCGGGCTTGCCATGAAATCGAACCGCTCCATTCCCGGCGTCGTTGGCGCATTGATCCTTGGAGCCGCCGCCTTCTTTATGGACACAGCCCTTGGCGGGGACAGGGTCAAAATTCCTCTGCCGGATACATACTCCCTGCTTGCTCTATTAGTGATCGTTGCATCCGCCTTTATTGTTCTGCTGCGCGAATTCAAAAGATTTACCCTGCAAGCAAAAATCACGTTGGGGATTCTGGTAACGGGCGGCATTACAGTTGCAGCCCTATCCTACTTTGGACTGGGTCGCGCAAACGTTATCATCGGCTCGCTTTCAAACAGATACGAAGAGAGCGTAAAAGCGCAAACGGAACAGGAAATCCTTGGCGCCGTCCAATCCAAAGCCGGTGAAATCGACGCCTTGCTGACAGAAACGACAAACGATCTGGTCGGCATTGCGGAATACCTCTCAAATCTTGGCGTTCGGCGTGACGCCTTTTTCGAAAACACCTACTGGAATTCAGCGGAAAAAGTTTTCCAATTGCCTGACGGTCAATACGGGAACTCCGGAACCGATCCTGCGTCCATCTATCTTCCCAACACCTATACACTGGACAACGAGATCATCAGGGACCTCAACGCCAATATCTTCCTGGATTTTGTAACCCCAGGCTTCCTGGAAAGCCACCCCGACGTTGTCGCGATTTATTACATCAGCAGCCTCGGATACACCATCTACTACCCCAATATTGATCTGGCGGAAAATATCCCCCCGGATTTCAACCCGCTTACCCAGCCGTTCTACACCATTGGAACACCCGAGAGAAACCCGGATCGGCTGCCTCAATGGACCAAGCCTTACCAGGATCCCGCCGGAAGTGGACTGATTGTCACGCTGACCGTACCAGTTTACTCAAAAAGCGGAAACTTCAAAGGCGTGATCAGCGTGGATATTCAACTTGCGCGTATTTCCGAGCTTGTCTCTGGCATTCATCTGGGCGAAACAGACTTCGCTTTCCTCGTGGATAAGAACAGTTTCATTATCACCATGCCTGAAGAAGGGTATCAATTGTACGGGCTGGAACCCGAAGAAGTACCGGTTAACGAAAGTCCATCCCAATCCCTTTTTGATACAGACTCGGCCATCCTGCACTTTGCGGCTCAACGCCTGTTGATCAACAATGCCACCCTGCTTAATATCCGCATCGATGGGGTTGAAACCTACTTTGCCATTGCCGGTCTCGAAAGCACCGGCTATAAACTTATTCTCATCGCGCCTGAGAGTGAGCTAAATGCACAGATCGTTACCTCACGGCAGGAAGTACAGGACGAGATCGGCTCCACCCTGCAAGGCGCGATCCTCATCCTGATTATGATGTTTATTGGCGCACTGCTCGTCAGCATTTGGGTCGGTCAAATTATCACCCAGCCATTAAAGCGATTAACCACCACCGTGGATCAAATCACGCGCGGCAACCTCTCAGCCCGCGTGGAGATCAAAACGCAGGATGAAACAGGTATGCTTGCCAGGGCGTTCAACTCAATGGCGGAACGCCTGCATGAGACCCTCAGCGGACTTGAAGACCGCATCATGGAACGCACCAGCGAGTTGGAAAAGATCAGCGAAAGCAACGCCTACCGCGCCTCCCAATTCGAAGCCATTGCGCGCATCTCCCACACCATCAGTTCCACACAGGCGCTCGACAATCTCCTGCCACAGATCACCGAAACCATCTCGGAGGAACTCGGCTTCTATCACGTCGGCATCTTCCTGCTTGATACGCACAAGGAATACGCCGTACTTGTTGCAGCAAACAGTGAAGGTGGAAAAGCGATGTTGGCGCGCAGTCATCGCCTGCGAGTTGGTGAAATAGGCATCGTCGGATATGCCACCCGCTCCGGGGAACCGCGCATCGCCCTGGACGTTGGGCTTGATGCGGTTTACTTCAACAACCCCGACCTCCCGGAAACCCACTCCGAAATCGCCCTGCCCCTGCGAATCGGGCTCGAAGTCATAGGCGCATTGGATGTGCAAAGCACAAAAACAAACGCCTTCTCCCAGGAGGATGTCAGCATCCTATCCACCCTGACGGACCAGGTCAGTATCGCCATCCAGAACGCGCGCTCCTACCAGCAAAGCGTGGATGCGCTCCGACAAGCCCAGCAGATCGCCGCGCAGTTGGGCGAACAACAATGGAGCCAGTTCCTTTCCCAGCAGACTATTGCCGGATATCACTTCGATGGCGTGGAAGCCAGAAGCATACAACCCACCGATGGGACAGATGCGCAAAGCCTCTCCATTCCGCTTGTATTGCGCGGCACACGGATTGGCACCCTAAAATTACACGCCACCGACCCCACCCGCACATGGGATGAAGATGAGCTTGCCATGGCACAGGCAACCGCCGAGCGCACTGCATTCGCCATCGAAAATGCGCGCCTGATCCAGGACGCTCAAAAACGCGCTGCCAAGGAGCACGCTATCGGGCAAATTTCCTCCAAGATCAGCAACCTCGTCAGTCTTGAAAACATCCTGCAAACAGCCGTCCAGGAACTGGGCAACACCCTGCCCGGCACGGACGTCGCCATTCAATTTACAGAAGAATTCTCAGACAGGAAGAAACGCGCAGGAGAATGACATGTTAGCGAATATATTCGACTACTTTAAAGACGAAGAAGATACCACCCCGTCATTCATCAGGCTGACGCGCAATATATTGATTTTCATTTTATTAACCAACGTGGCGCTGCTGCCACTGGTAACAGGCGTTATTGGCGAAGATTCACGGAACATCCCCGCGCTCATCACCCTCACCATTACCCTCATCCTTGAAGCCATATCCATGTACTACGTCCTTCAAAACAGGGTGGGCGTGGCAAAAGTCGTTGTCCCCATCGCCTTGATCGTCGCCGCAACGATCATTTCAGTCAACACGAATGGCCTCAAGAACACAGCCATCGTCAGCTTCCCTGTAATTCTAACGATTGCGGCCCTTCTGCTTGGCAGGCGCGCGCTTTTTATTGCCATGCCGCTTACCGTCATTGGCGTCATCATCATCGCAGCAGCTGACCTAAGCGGAAGAGTCCCATTTACCCCGGCAAGACTGGACAACGCGATTATTGTGCTCATCCTGCTAATTGCGGGCGCAGGAATTACCCATCTTTTAATTCTGCGCCTGAACGAAAACATTAAAAAAGCGCGCGCCAGCGAAGAAATCCAAAAAATTGAAAACATAGAACTCAACCAACTGCGCACATCGCTTGAAGAACGCGTCCAACAGCGCACAGCTGAACTTGAACTCGCCAACCAGATCAACGAAAAGCGCGCCCGTCAATTCCAGGCTGTCACCCAGGTCTTGAAGGCCATCTCAACCGTCCAAAACCTCGAAGAACTTCTTCCACGCATCACGCAAGTGATCAGCGAACAATTCAATAACTATCACACGGGCATCTTCCTGCTTGACGCACAACGCGAAAATGCAATCCTGCGCGCCACAAACAGCGAAGGCGGACAAAGGATGCTCGCCCGTGGACACAAACTCCAGGTCGGGCAGACCGGCATCGTCGGCTTTGTAACAGCCACCGGCCAGGCACGCATCGCCCTGGACGTTGGGACGGATGCGGTTTACTTCGACAATCCCGACCTCCCAAACACACGCTCAGAGATCGCCCTCCCCCTGCGGTATGGCGGACACCTCATCGGCGCAATGGATGTGCAAAGCGCCGCAGCCAACGCCTTCAAGCAGGATGATGTTGACGTCTTAATCACGCTGGCAGACCAGGTCTCCATCGCCATCAACAACGCCATTGCCATCGAAGAAGCGCAACGCTCGCTTGCAGAAGCCAGAAGCGCCATCAGCGAAACGACAGCAGAATCCTGGAAGGTCATGCGCCCAAAATCGCTGGGAGTTGGATACCAGCTGACAGAAACTTCCGTCAAACCGCTTGACCAGCCCATCGAAGGCATTCACATCACCGAAGCGATTAAAACAGGGACGCCGGTCCTTACCCGCACCTCCAGCGAACATGCAAACTTCGCCGTTCCCATCAAACTACGCGAACGGACGATTGGCGTGATCCACATCAGTACAAGCAGCAAGCTTTCGCTCTCTGATGACGATACAGACATTGCAAAGGCAGTTGCAGAGCGTCTTTCGCTGGCCATCGAAACCGCAACCCTGCTTCAATCCACCCAGCGCCGCGCAGACATCGAACGCATCACCACGGATATCACCAGCCGTATCAGCTCCTCCACCCGCTTCGAGACCATCCTGCAAACCGCCGCACAGGAATTAAGCCGCGCTCTTGGCGGTTCAGATGTGCTCGTTCAGATCGAACCGGTCTCCATGAAACTGGTCATGGATACTTAAAGAACATGCAAACTTTACGAACGGAGAAAAACCTCATGCGCCCAATCTTCCCCCACTTGATGATTCTTATTCTCATCGCCGCACTTGCCGCCTGCCAACCCGCGAGCGGACAACCCTCCTCCGACGAAATCCGCATCGGTGTTATTGCGCCGCTCACCGGCAGTATCCCCAACGTCGGAAAATCCACAGTGAATGCGGCGGAAATGGCGGCAGCGGAGATCAATGACGCAGGCGGACTGACCATCGGGGGACGCCAGTACAAAATCGCCCTCCTCATCGAAGACAATGAGGACAAACCCGAAACTGCCGTGGCTGCGGCGGAAAAATTAATCAACCGCCAAAATGTTGTCGCGATCATCGGTCCGCAAGCCAGCCGCAACGCCATCCCCGTATCGCGCATTGCTGAAAACTCAGGTATCCCAATGATCAGTCCCTGGTCCACCAATCCGGAGACCACCCTTGGAAAACAATATGTGTTCCGCGTGGCGTTTCTCGACCCCTTCCAGGGACAGGTGATGGCAAGGTTCGTTTTCGAAGAGTTCAATGCCACCCAAGCCGCCGTCCTGTACGACGTTGCCAGCGCCTATAACAGCGGCATTGCCGATATCTTCAAGCAGGTTTTTGAAGCCGCCGGCGGTACGGTCACGGCATTCGAAACCTACACAACCGGCGAAGAGGATTTCACAGTCCAGTTAACCAGAATTAAAGACAGCAATGCGCAGGTATTATTCCTGCCAAACTACGAGAACGAAATCCCGCTACAGGTAAAACAGGCTCGCGCCCTGGGCATCAACATCCCGATCATCGGCAGTGACGCCTGGGGCACCATCTCCGCCGAAGACCGCGGCGTCCTCGAAGGCGCGTATTTCAGCACGCATTATGCGTCCGACATTGCGGAGGAGCCGGCCCGCAGTTTCATCCAGAAATACATTGAACTATACAATCAAACGCCCGACGACGTAGCCGCCCTGACCTACGACGCCTTTGGTTTGTTATTCAAAGCGATCCAAAGCCAGGATTCCTTCACCCCTGCGGCGATACAAGCCGGACTGGCAGGGACCGAATCGTTCAATGGCGTGACAGGCACCATGCAATATTCCGGAAGCGGCGACCCCATCAAGAGCGCCGTCATTTTACAGATCATGGACGGTGAATTTAAATTCTATAAACTTGCAACGCCCTGATCAAGGATTGCCGCTTATTCTTATGACAAACCATCACCTGGAGATCCCATGCGCGTCCTACGAACGAGTCTGACAGCCCGACTCATCATCTACTTCCTGTCTCTTTCCGCGATCATCATCGCCCTGATCGTGGCGGTTTCGTTTGCAAACGTGCGCAACACACTTACCCGTTCGATCTACCAGCAATTGGACTCCGTTTCAACCCTGAAAGCGGACGAACTCAACCGCTGGATCCTCGACAAACAGAATGAAATCGTATTCCTCTCCCAACGGAGCGAATTAAGCGGAAATCTATTAACGCTTTCCATCTACGAGGAGGATACCAGTTTCTACGAGGCGGCGTATAACCGCCTGTCGGTAACCCTGGTTGCCCAATCCAAAAACCTTACCTCCTTCCAGGAACTATTTTTGCTTTCCCCGGTCGGCGGCAAGGTGCTGGTATCCACCCTCCAGGCAAACGAAGGACAATACCGCGTTTCAGACAGTTACTACACACAGGGACGCCTCGGACTCTACGTCCAAAACGTATACACTTCGCCCCAAACCGGCAAGCCGACGATGACCATCTCCACCCCGATCTTCGATACGCGCGGGGAGCTCGTCGGCGTGCTCGCCGGGCACCTCGACCTGGAACGACTCGACAACATCATCCTCCAGCGCGCAGGGCTTGGGGAAACGGGCGAAACCTATCTCGTGGATAGCTTTAGCAAATTCGTCTCCGCCGCGCGCTTTGGCGAACACGAATTTCCGCGCGGTGTCCATACCGAGGGCATCGACGCCGCCATCCAGGGCATGGATGGCAGCGGGCTGTACGCAAATTACGATGGCACCCCGGTGATCGGCGTCTATAAATGGCTCGAAAAATGGGATATGGCGATCATCACCGAAGTCAGCCAGGAGGTAGCCTTTACACCCGCCCGTCAACTGGGTTTAGCCATATTAGCCATTGGTCTGATCACCGCCATCCTCCTGACGCTGGGAACGTACCTGGTCGCCCGCCAGATCGCGCAACCCATCCTCGCCATCCGGGATACGGCGCTCCAGATCACCTCCGGCAATTTCGATGTAAGCGCCCCCGTCAAAACGCAGGATGAAATAGGCATCCTTGCAGAGTCTTTCAACCTTATGACCGGTCAATTACGCGATACACTCGGCGATCTCGAAACGCGCGTCGCAGAACGCACCGCCGACCTCGAAACCTCCCGCCTGCTCAGCGAACGGCGCGCAACCCAGCTTCTCGCTGTCGGCGAGATATCCAAGATCGTCAACAGCGAGCAACGCATGGACTCGCTGCTCCCATTGATTACGCGCCTGGTCAGTGAACGATTCGGCTTTTATCACACCGGGATTTTTCTCGTGGATGAAACCAGGCAATATGCCGTGCTTCAAGCCGCAAACAGCGAAGGCGGAAGGAACATGCTGAAGCGCGGACACAAGCTGGAGGTCGGCGCGAGCGGGATCGTGGGATACGTCACCCAAACCGGTAATTCACGCATCGCCCTGGACGTTGGGCAGGATGCTGTTTACTTTGACAATCCCGACCTCCCAAACACCCGCTCCGAAATGGCGCTCCCGCTCAAAATCCGTGACAGCGTCACTGGCGCGATCGATGTACAAAGCGAAAACCCCGGAGCCTTCACTGACGAAGACGCAAATATCCTTAGTATTTTGGCAGACCAAATTGCCATTGCCATTGAAAACGTCCGCCTGTTGGCAAGGGCGGAACAATCGCTCAACGAATTGAAGACCCTTTATGGAGAAAGACTTCAGGAAAGCTGGCTGTCCTTCAGCCATGATGAGGCGCTGGTCGGCTATCAGCAAAACCTAAGCGGCGGTAAATCACTGTCCGCACTGGTGGTCACAGACGATATCCAGCAAACCATGAATCGCGGCAACCTGCTGGTTTTCCATGCCGATGGGAAAAACGGAGAGCCTGCCATCGTGGTACCCATCAAGCTGCGCGGACAGATCATCGGCGTCATGCGCATCAAAGCGCCAAACAAAGACCGCCAGTGGACAGCCAATGAAATCAACTTGAGCGAAGCTGTTTCCGAACGCCTTTCAATTGCGCTTGAAAATGCCCGCCTGATCCAGGATTCACAACGGCAGGCGATCAAGGAACAGACCATCAGCGAGATTACCGGTAAGATCGGCGCTTCCATCAACCTGCAAAACGTTCTACAAACCGCCGTGGAGGAATTGGGCAGATCCATCCCAGGTTCGGAAGTGATCATTAAATTCCAACAAGACAACGCAAACGAAGGCGAAGAATGAGAAGACCAGCCATGAACAGACCCCGCTTATCCAACCTGATCGATATCCTCGATAAAACCCTCCTCAGGCGGCTCAACCTGCGCGGTAAATTGACCGCTGGGAACATGGCAATTACATTCCTCGCCATTCTAATCATGGGCTTATATGTATACATCCGCACCCGCTCGGCGAACGAAATGCTCACAACCCAACTGGAACAAAGCATAAGCAGCAAGGCGGAGGAAAATCTTCTCTCCACCAGCAAGGAACAGGCTGCCCTGCTTAATAACTTTTTTGCGTCCATGAGCAGCAACACCTCCGTTGTCCGTTCCACCATCAGCGACATGTTCCTTCGCCGCGCCATCCTTGGCAGCGGACTATATTGGGATGCAAACGAATCGCTTTCACGCCTGCCAACCGGCAACTGGGATAATCCCAACACCGAAGCCGCATCCATCTTCCTGCCTGCCAACATGGAAGTGACGAGTGCGCTTGCAGTCAAATTAAACACCCTGAAATATTCCGAGCTCTTCATTCCATCCATTCTCGCAGACAACCCCGACATCCTCGCCGTTTATTTTGGCGGCGTCTCACGAGAGACAGTGTACTTTCCGAACATTGACCTTTCGGCTCTCGTGCCACCGGATTTCGATGTTACAGGGCGTCCGTGGTATGTAAGCGCGGCGCCTGCGAACAACCCGGAAGGAAACGTAGTCTGGTCCACGCCTTATCAGGATGCGGCGCTTAATGGGCTGGTCATTACCACCAGCCAGCCTGTCTTTGACTCGCGCAACATCTTCCAGGGTGTGGCCGCAATGGATATCCAGCTTAATCAGATCACCAGCCTTGTTTCCGGCATTCAGGTCGGAAATACAGGATACGCCATCCTCGTGGACAATGAAAACCGCCTCATTGCCCTGCCGGAATCCGGGTACAACGACTTTGGAGTATCGCCGGAAAGCATCCCATTCGGCGAAATCCTCAACCAGACATCGCTAACAGGGACCGCACCCGGGATTTTCGAAGCGTTAAGCATCATCACCTCAACGGAAAGTGGAATCACAACCATCACCATTGGCGGCAGCGAGAGATATGTTGCCTATCACCAAATCCCGGAAGTGGGATACAAACTGGCAATTATCGTCCCCCTGAATGAACTGCTGACAGAGTCCGCCGTTGTGAACGAACAAATAGCAAGGGAAACAAGAAACACCATTGGTGTTAGTCTGGCGCTCATCGTGGTTATTTTTTTCATTGCAACGTATGCCTCCCTATTAATCAGCAATCGGCTGACAAACCCTCTCGTCTCGCTGATTCGGGTTGCAAATGAGATCACGTCTGGTAATTTCAATGCAAAAGCCGAAGTTTCATCAGGGGATGAACTCGGCGCCCTGGCAACCACACTTAATACCATGACCGCCACACTGCGGGATTTGATCCAAACCCTTGAACAACGTGTGGCGGAAAGAACAGCCGCATTACAGGAAGAGTTAATCAAAGGCGAGCGTCGCGGAAAACAATATGAAGCAATCGCAAAAGTTTCCCATGCGATCAACACCACCCAAAACCTGCAAGACCTGCTGCCCCAAATTTCGGAAGTCATCAGCCAGCAGTTCGGTTTTTATCACGTTGGCATCTTCCTCAACGACGCCAGCAACCAGTACTCCGTACTGAGTGCGGCAAACAGCGAAGGCGGTCAACGAATGCTGCATCGCGGGCATCAACTCAAGATCGGCGTACAGGGCATCGTGGGTCATGCCACGAGCGCGGGAAAACCGCGCATTGCGCTGGATGTCGGTGCGGATGTCACTTACTTCAACAATCCCGACCTCCCGGAAACCCACTCTGAAATGGCCCTCCCTCTCACCATCGGCGGAATCATCATTGGCGCGCTGGATGTCCAAAGCGTGGAGATCAACGCCTTCTCAGAAGAGGATGTGGAAGCGCTCAGCACACTGGCAGACCAGGTCAGCCTTGCCATTCAAAACGCGCGCTTGTATGACCAAATGCAGCGCTCACTGGCAGAAGCGGAAGTCATCTCCCGCCAGTACTTCAGCGAAACCAGGAAGCAGATATCACAAGACCAAACCATCGCCGGGTTCCGATATACCACCGGCGGCACCATCCCGCTGACACAAACCGAAGCAACAGAAACAGCCGATAATATCGAGCGCAAAAGTGTGAGCGTGCCGATCAATATCCGCGGGCAGGCAGTCGGAAATCTTTCCGTTCTCGTCCCAAGGCAGGAACGCATCAAATCAGACCAAATGGAGCTCATTCAGGCTGTGGCAGACCGTGTGGCGATCTTCGCTGAAAACGCCAGATTGTTCGACCAAACCACCCGCCGCGCGGAACGCGAACGTCTTGTTTCGGATATCACGACAAAGATCCGCGGCACAAACGACCCGCAGGAAATGATCAAGACTGCCATCGAAGAACTGCAACAGGCGCTGAATATTTCCCGCATCGATATCATTCCGCAAAGAATCGCGCCGCCAGATGGGTAGGCACAGGAGATGCTCATGTTAAGAACCATAGCCGTATCGAACGAAAAAGGCGGAGTGGCAAAAACCACAACCACACTTTCACTTGGAGCCGCCCTTGCCGAACTGGGCAACCGGGTACTGGTCATCGACCTGGACGCGCAAGCGAACCTGACACTGGCGCTTGGCTTTGAGCCCGGCGAATGCGAAAAGACCACCAGCAATATTCTGCTCGACAACGAACCGATTGCGGATGCGTGTCGAAAAACCGAAGTAAATAATCTCCACCTTGTCGCCTCCAGTTCGCGCATCGAAACCTCTGAACAATTTTTACCTGTGCGCACAAATTACACCACCATTCTACAACGCGCCATCCGTGGCGCGCCCAATCTCGCCTATGAATACATCATCCTCGATTGCCCCCCCTCACTGGGCGCTATCACAAAGAACGCACTCGCCGCCGCTGACCTCCTGCTCATCCCCACCCAGGCGGAGTATTTCTCAGCGTACGCGCTGCGCAACATGATGAGCCTGATCCGCCGCGCGCGCGAACAGGATAACCCCAACCTCGCCTACCGCATCCTCGTCACCATGCTCGACCGCCGGAACCGCACTCACCGCGACATCCACAACCAGCTGCGCGCCACGTTTGGCGAAGGCGTCTTTAATACCGTCATCGAAATGGACACAAAACTGCGCGAGAGCCCCATCGCCGGCCTGCCGATCACACATTACAAATCCGGCGCGCGCGGCTCGATCCAATACCGCGTGCTTGCCCAGGAGTTAATGGAATATGCCAAGGAAACCGAAAACAAACAAGCGGCTTGACAAACTCTTCGAGGATATCCATCCCGAAGCGCCTGCCTCCGAAGCAAAGAGCAGGCCCAAGATCCGGAAAGAAGCGCCTCAAGCGGACCCGCAGCCTGCTCCCGGACCTGAGGCAGTGTCCACGCCGATAAAGGCATCCGCGAAGCGTCACACAGCGGCGCTGGTTATGCCTGAATTTATTCCACCACCGCAAGGTGGAGGCGATGGGTCTGTGTATTCGACCAACCTCCAGGTCGGCGATACGGATTGGGCAACCCTGCGCCTCGTGGACGACAACCAGAAGCGGAATTGGTCGCCGGATGAGCAGCTGCTGATCAAACAAGTCACCGACCAGTTATCGCTGGCGCTTGAAAATGCGCGCCTGTTCCAGGAAACGCAAAAACGCGCGCAGGAACTAACTGCGGTCAACGAGGTGGTTACCTCGGTGGCCGGTTCGTTGGAATTAACCGGCACCCTGCAAATCATTGCAGACAATCTTTTAAAGCTTTTATCCGCCAGCCGCGTGGGCGTTGCCTTGATGAACGAAGATAAAACAGCGTTGGTACTCGCTGCTGATGCTTCGCGCACCCATGAAAATATAAGTCACATCGGCAACCAGATTGTTATCGCAGAAAGCATCTCCACCCAGCAGGTTCTGCAAACTCGCAAGCCGCTTTATATTCAAGATGTATCCAATAACCCGCTGACCGCCTCGATCCGTGATGCCCTGCTGCTTCGCGGAACCATGAATTTACTGATCATTCCCTTGATCGCTGAAGACGAAGCGCTCGGCACAATCGGCGTTGACTTCAGCGAGCCTGACCGCGTCGTCACACAGGACGAGCTACGCATTATCGATACCATCATGGTTCAGACCGGGACAGCCATTCAGAAAAGCCGTCTCTTTGAAAGAACTGAACGCTCCGAGAACGAATTGCGTACCCTGTTCTCCGCAATGGAAGATGTGGTGCTGGTCTACAACGCCGAAGGGCGATATTTGCAAATCGCGCCGACCAACCCTTCCCTGCTTCTGCGCCCTCCCGATGAGTTGCTCGGAAAAACATTCCACGAAGTATTCCCCAAGGACATGGCGGATCGATTTCTGAGCAAGGTGCAGGAGTCCATGTCTGGCGACGGGAAAGTTCAGTTTGAATACGAACTCACCATCGAAAACCGCGTATTCTGGTTTTTAGCAACCCTGACCAAACTTGAAGACGACAAGGTCTTCTGGGTGGCAAAAGATATTACGGAGCGCAAAGTTGCCGAAGAAGCCATTCAGCGGCGCAATGAGTATCTGGCGGTTTCTGCAGAAATCGGAAAACTGGTTACATCCACACTCGACCTCAATACGATCTTTACCCGTACCGTGAACCTGATCAACGAGCGGTTTAATTTCTATCACGCGGGCATTTTTATTGTGGAAGAGACGGGGTTCAACGCTGTGCTGCGCGAAGCGACAGGCGAAGCGGGCGCGGAAATGAAGAGACGCGGGCACTCGCTTCACGTAGACGACAAGTCCGTTGTGGGCAGGGTCACTTCCACGGGTCAGGCAGTGGTGGTCAATGACACGACGGCAGGCGGTATCCATAAATTCAACCCGCTGCTTCCAGAAACGCTCGCGGAAGCCGCCATTCCATTGAGGATCGGCTCGCGCGTCATCGGCGCGATCGACATTCAGGCCAAGACGCCAAACGCATTTCAGGAAGATGAAATTTCCATCCTGCAAACCCTCGCGGACCTGGTTGCCGTAGCCATTGACAATGCACGCTCGTTCGAACTCTCGCAGCAGGCAGTGCGTGAAATGCGCGAGATCGACCGCCTGAAAAGCCAGTTCCTTGCCAATATGAGTCATGAGCTGCGCACGCCGTTGAACTCCATCATCGGTTTCTCGCGCGTGATCCTCAAAGGGATCGATGGTCCCGTGAGTGAATTACAGCAGCAGGACCTGACCGCCATCTACAATTCGGGTCAACATCTCCTAGGTCTCATTAATGATATCCTCGACCTTGCCAAGATCGAAGCGGGCAAGATGGAGTTGGCGTTCGACGAGGTAAATATTTCGGATGTGGTCGGCAGCGTGCTTTCGACCATGACCGGCTTGATCAAGGATAAGTCGATTCAGATGAAGAGCATCATCGAGCCGAACCTGCCTACCGTGAGGGCGGATACAATCCGTGTCCGACAGGTGATGATCAATTTGCTGTCAAATGCGGCAAAGTTCACAGACGAGGGCGACATCAACGTGCGGGTTGCCCTGCAAACAGGCCTGACAAGCCGCCGGGAGATCAGGGTCAGCGTAACCGACACAGGTCCTGGTATTTCCGAACAGGACCAGAAAAAACTATTCCAACCCTTCTCCCAGGTGGACGACTCACCGACCCGCAAAACAGGCGGCACCGGGCTTGGTTTGTCCATCTGCCAGCAATTGATCAACATGCATGGCGGTCAGATCTGGGTGGAAAGTGAAACGGGCAAGGGCAGCACCTTCCACTTCACCCTGCCGCTATTCCGCCAGGAAATCAAGCTCGACCCCGCTGACGGAAGCAATAATTTAATCCTTGCCATCGATGATGACTCACAGGTGATCAGTTTATACGAACGCTACCTGAATTCACAGGGCTATCGGGTCGTACCGCTGACTGACCCAGCCAAGGCAGTGGAGACAGTCCGTCAATTGAAACCATTTGCAGTGACATTGGACATTATGATGCCCGGCATCGATGGATGGACGGTGCTCGAAGCCTTGAAAAGCGACCCGGAGACCCGCAGCACACCCGTCATCGTTTGCAGTATCATCGAGGATTTGGAAAAAGGCTTCAACCTGGGCGCATCAGACTATCTGGTGAAGCCCATTCTGGAGGAAGACCTCGTCTCTGCGTTGGATCGCCTAAATGTGGACGGCTCGATCCGCGAAGTGCTTGTCATTGACGATAACCTTAATGACCTGCGCCTGCTCGGAAAAATGCTCAGCGATGAAGGCCGCTACAAAGCCATCCTGGCTGAAGGCGGACGCAACGGATGGAATATTATCTCGTCCGGCAACCCGCCTCACGCCATCATCCTGGACCTGTTCATGCCAGATATGGACGGGTTCCAGATCCTGCAAAGACTGCAAGCCGACAGCAAGTTGCGCGACATTCCCACCATCGTTATCAGCGGCATGGAGGTTTCGCAGGAACAACGGGATCAGCTAAAGGAATTTGGTCAACGTCTTTTGACAAAAGGTTCCTTCGACGAAAAGGACCTGCTCGAATCCATTCAACGGGCGCTGGAACGAATCCGCTCAAAGAGATAACAGGAGAATCGCAAGAACGTGTCTTTCATCATCAAGTGCCTGGACTGCGGCCACAACGCGCCGTACTATCCCACCTCCACCACCTGCCCCAAGTGCAACAGTCAGTGGCGCGAGGCGGAATACGACTATGAATTAATCGGGAAAACCCTGCCGGAAAAGCTCCCCTCCAGAACCGCAGACCTCTGGCGGTATCGTGAGTTGTTGCCGGTTCGCAACCCAAACATCAGCCTGTCCCTGGGCGAGGGAAGTACGCCCCTGATCCGTGCAGTTAATCTTGGAATGATGCTGGGCTGTCCTAACATCTACATCAAGGATGAAAGACAGGGACCCACCTCGTCCTTCAAGGACCGGCAGGCGGCGGTTACCATTGCAGCGCTGAAAGAGGCCGGCATAACTGAAATGGTTGCGGCATCCACGGGAAATGTAGCCATCTCATATTCAGCGTATGCTTCGCGGGCAGGGGTGAAGCTTTGGGCTTTTGTCACCAGCCTTGTCCCGTCGGTCAAGATGCGTGAGATAGCGCTGTACGGGAGTCAGGTCATCAAGATTACCGGTTCCTATGACCAGTGCAAGCAGGTTGCTTCGGAATTCGCCCGCCAACGCAAACTCTATCAGGATATGGGCGCACGGACGATCACATCCATCGAGGCCATGAAAACCATTGCCTTCGAAATTGCCGAGCAATTAACCGCCGCGCAGGGACCCGGCGAGAACACCCCCTGGCGCACACCAGATTGGTATGTGCAGGCGATCAGTGGCGGCATGGGACCGCTTGGAGTACACAAGGGCTTTCGGGAAATGAAGCAAATGGGCTGGATAGACCGTATCCCGGCCTTCGCACCCATCCAGGCCGAAGGCTGCGCTCCCATGGTGACCAGCTGGAAAAAAGGTCTTGAAAAAGCGGAAACTGTAACCTCACCAAAGACCCGCATCGAAACCCTTGCTACGGGAGACCCTGGGCGTTCGTATGAATTTCTGCGCGAGATCGTAAATGGGACAAATGGCGCATTCGAAAGCGTCAGTGATGAAGATGCTTTCCGCGCGATGCATGTGCTGGCAAAAATGGAGGGGATTTCAGCAGAACCGGCGGCTGCGGCTGCCTTTGCGGGGTTATTCAAGCTAATTCGCGCAGGGGTCATCAAACCAAGTGATACAGTGGTGGTCAATTGCACAGGTCATACCATGCCTGCCGAATCGAGCATCCTCGGGGAGAATTGGTCGCGTGATGTTAAATTCCCCTCGATGGAAGAGACCCCGCAGGAAGGCTTACTTTCAGCGTTGAACCAGGTTGCGCCGGAACGCTTCCCCAAGATTGTCATCGTGGAGGACACCACGGAAGCGCGCCGCCTCATTCGGCGTATTTTACAATCGCAGGGAAACTTCACAATCCTTGAAGCCGCCAACGGACGCGAGGGACTCGAACTCATCCAACGCGAACTGCCAGACCTGGTCGTGCTGGACTTGATGATGCCCGAAATGGACGGGTTTACCGTCATTGAAGCCCTGCGCGCAAAGCAGGAAACCGCCACCATCCCTGTGATCGTGGCAACCGCCAAAGAACTTACACCGGACGAAAAAAGCCGCCTCAGCGGTCATATTCAGGCATTAATGCAAAAGGGCGATTTTCTTAATGACGAATTCCTCGAAGAAGTTAATTCATTTATAAAATAATTTTACACATACAATCATAAGGGCAAACCCAAAGGCTGGCGTATTTGTCAAAAAAACATACTGCCGGGATACTGGCGGCTTTTAGTTCGGCAATTTTCCTCGGGATGGCCCCCGTGTTTGGAAAACTCGCCATTACACTTGGGTTCACACCATTCGCCGTGGTCGCTCTACGAACAGGTTTTGCTGCGGGTATCATGTTTTTGGCGATTGCGATCTTTTACAGGCAATACCTGTATATTTTTCCTGTCGGCTTGATCGGGTGCGCGCTGGCAGGCATGATTAATGGACTCGGTTCCCTACTCTATTATCTTGCCCTTCAAAGGCTGGATGCAAGCGTTGGACAATTGCTCTACTCTCTCTACCCGTTCTTTGTGGCGCTCTGGCTTATTCTGGACCATCAACCACCCAGCCGCCTCACCTTCTTTCGAGTTGCTCTTGCAACCGCGGCAGTCCTTTTGCTGACAAAAACACCCGGCCGCGCTGTAGATATCACAGGCGTGCTGATGATGATCGGCGCATCGATCCTCTACGCCATGCATCTGCCCATCAACCAACGCGTACTTTATGAAGTCCCTGCCCCGACCGTGGCGCTTTATACCCTGCTCGCCATGAGCGCGATCGTCATACCCGCCTACCTGATATTCGACCGTGCCTGGCCCGCAGAGAACGTCCCCTGGCTGCCCGTGTTCGGATTAACCTTTGTAACGGTATTCTCACGGATCGCACTCTTTCTTGGGGTCAAAAAGATCGGAGGGATGCAAACCGCCCTGCTTGGTCTCGCCGAGTTGTTAATCGCGATCCTCTTTAGCAGCCTATTACTTGGAGAAAATCTTTCCACCAGCCAATGGCTGGGAGCAATCGGACTCGGGATAAGCCTGATTCTTGTTATGTACGAGAGACCCACTCCGCCGACGCATAGCGGAAAAACCGGCTGGCTTTCATGGATACGCGCGCCAGATTTACCCAAGGATGTATTTGGTCCCTACGAGTAAAAAAACAGCGCCCTTTTGAAAGGGCGCTGTTTTTCGTTTCCAACTATTGACGCTATTGTGGTCGGAATCCACTCAGGAGTCACTCTCATATAAATATCCCGTTCCACGCACGCTTACCACCTGACTGGAGAGGGAAGGAAAGTTTTCCAATTTATGCCGCAGACGGCTGACCAGTGGGCGCAGGATTTCCGGCGCTTCGCGCTGGGTGGTATCGTAGCCTTGTACGAGTAAAACCAGTTCACGGTGGGAAAACACCCTGCCTTCATTCTCCATCAACACACGCAACAGCCTGCCTTCCGCAGGGGTGAGATGTTCCACCCTGCTTTTGTGTTTAATCTGACGACGGGCAATATCCACCGTGGTGCCGTCTTTCAGGGTAAAAACGTCCTGTCCACTTTCTGTATCCAAAGAAACTGCTGCATGGCTGAATTTTGTCGTGCGGCGGGATAGCCCCTTTTTGACGCTGGCAAGAATCTGCACGGGCGATGCCGGCTTTAGCAGGTAATCATGGATGCGCAAACGCAGCGCCTGAATGGCAGTTTCGGTGGAACCATAGGCCGTGAGCAGGATCACTTCGGTCTCAGGGGAAATCTGGTTGACCACCTGAACCACATCCAAACCATCCATGCCAGGCATCTTCAGGTCAACGATCAACAGATCCACCGTATGGGTACGGATGTGTTCAACAGCGGCCTGTCCATTGGGAGCAGAGGAGACTGTATACCCTTCCAATTTCAGAATATCGGTGAGGGATTGGCGGGCAACAGGCTCATCATCCACGACGAGAATGTTCGACTTCATTGTTCTCCTCCTAGCGGCAAGAAGATGCGGAAGCAGGCGCCGGGATTGCGTTCGGGCAGGTATTCCAACGTGCCTCCATGTGCTGTAATTATATTGTAACTCACCGTCAAACCCAAGCCTGTCCCTCCCTCTTTGGTACTAAAAAATGGCTCAAAGATATTGACCTGTTTATCTTCCGGAATCCCCTTTCCGTTGTCCTGGAATAAAAGCTCAACCCCCTCCTTCATGGAGCGGGCTGTAATCCTGATCTCCCCGCCTTCCGGCATGGCATCGGCGGCGTTGAGGGTCAGGTTGATAAAGACTTGTTGCATTTGACTGCCAACAGCAGTGATCTTAGGCAGGTCTCCCTGAACATCGACTGACACGGTGACGCCCGACTCTGTAAGCTGCTTTGACATAAGCGTCAGCACATAGTGCAGTAATTCTGCGAGGTTTATCTTTTCGAGGGTGGTCGTATTGGGGCGATAGAAATCCAACATGCGGCGGGTGGTGAGCATAAGACGCTCAAGTTCGGTGCGGGCGAGGTCGAAATATTCGCGGCGCTTTTCTTCAGGCAGGTCCTGGCGTGCGGCGAGATGCAGGCAGTTTTGCACGGCCTGCAACGGATTATTGATCTCATGCGCAATGGATGCGCTTAAGCGTCCCGCCGCTGCCATTTTTTCGGCTTGCAGGAGCGCTTTTTGAGATTCCTCCACTTTGCGGACGTAGTCCAACTGCTCGGCGTACAGGCGGGCATTTTCGAGAGCGGCAACTGCCTGCCGCGCAAGGATCTGGAACATCTCAACATCAGATTCGCGGAAGGGTGGTTCATTGACTGTGCGGGCGGCGTGGAAGATCATGTGCAGGTTGGGGCGCTGGATCGGCGTCAGAATAACAGAACCAAGTTCGAGGTCGGAGAGAAGCGTTTTCAGGGCGGCGTCCCCAGGCCCATTGGTATTGACAAGCACGGGCGACGAAGATGCGTCCATACGGAGAATAAAATCCAATAGGGTTTTATGGGGTGAAAAATTTTTTGATGCGATCAGGGAAAACGAATCGTCAGTCAATTGGAAACACGCCGCCTGTTCGCATTTGAGATGCCCGCAAATTGCATTGACGATCAGATCGAGCAATTGCTCGCGGCGGGTTTCAGAGAGCAGGGATTCGGTAACAGTGAACAACGGACGAAGCGCCTGAGTCCGTGCGGCATCGCGTTTCTTTTGGCTGTCGGCAAGCGCGAGGTTGGCAGCCTCGACCAACTCAGCGCCCTGGCTGAAAGGTTTAAGCAGCAGTCCATCCACACCCTGACGGAGCGCGCGGATGGCGGTTTCCACAGTGCCATGCCCCGTCATAATAAGAATGGCGGCATCAGGCTGGAGACGTTGGGCATGTTGAATGACCTCGAACCCATCCACCTCCGGCATGCGGATGTCCACCAGGAGCAGGTCGATTCGATTTTCCTTGAGATACTCAATGGCAATCCGCGGATTGGTTTGAGTGGCGGTTTTATAACCGGCGCGAGTCAGCAGGCGATCGCACAAAAGGGCGATGCCGGGTTCGTCGTCCACGATAAATACGAAGGGAGTTTCCATAATTAAATTGGTAGCCAAACCTCAAACACGGAACCTTCGCCGACCACGCTGGAGACTTCTATTGAGCCGCCGTGATCGGCAACGATGCCATAGGTAACGGAAAGTCCAAGACCGGTGCCGCCGTAATCTCCTTTGGTGGTGAAGAATGGTTCAAAGATACGTGATTGATGGAGGGGGTCTATCCCAGCGCCGCTATCGCGCACAGACATGACAATCCAGTTGCGGTCTTCACGTCCCTTTTGGCAGGTGGAGACTTGCAACGCCCCGCCGCCTTTCATGGCCTGTAACGCATTGTGAATGAGGTTGAGCAGCACTTGCTTCATCTGGTTCACGTCAATGGAAACCCAGGGAAGGGTTTCATCGAGCGAAAGCGTGAGCGAGACTCCATTGGTCTGAATGAGATGGTTGGACAGGGCAATCACATCGTTGACCACTTCGTTCAAATCTGCGCTGGTGCGCATGGGTGTGCCCTGCCGTGAGAAATCCAACAACCGGCGGACAACGCCGCTGGCGCGACGCGCTTCCTGCATGACCATTTCCAGTTCCTTGCGGTGGGCAGAATCTTCGGGGAGGTCATTGAAGATCAGTTCTGAAAACCCTGTCACGGTCGTGAGCGGATTGTTTAGCTCGTGAGCAATGCCCGCCGCCATTTCACCGACAGCTGCAAGTTTAGCCGCTTGCAGCAACCTGCTTTCTGCTGAACGCTGTGCTTCCATGCGAGCTTTTAATTCGATCTCGGTCAGGCGCAATTGACGGACAGTTTCCTGCAATTTCTGGTATTGGTTCGCGCTGGACACCACAGACGCGAGAATACCCGCCAGGGATTCCATGGCGATCAGGTCGTTGTGCGAAAAGGCGTTGGGTTCCCTGCTTTCCACGTCAATAATACCGAGGATGGTTTCGCCATCCTTTACAGCAACACATATCTCGGAACGCGCCTCCCAGCCTTTGATGGGACGGTACATCTTTTCCTGCACCGTGTTATTGACAAGTTGACTCTCCCCTGTTTGAAATACATACCCTGTTAGCCCCTCCTCCTTGATAAATTCTTCCGTGAGCAGAGCCTCCCTGACCGTGTCGGCTTGCGTCCCGCCGATGCCTTGAATGATAAGTCCTTCATGATCGTTCCCATTAGCCAGCAGGACAACGGCAAGCTCATATTTGAAATACTGTGCCACTAGCTCGGCAGTGATGGAGGCAACTTCGTTCTTATCATTCAAGCCGATCACCTGCTGCACCACTTCGTGGATCAGGCCAAGGCTGCGCGCCCTGCCTTCCGCTTCTTCGCGCAGGCGGGTGTATTCGATCAAGCCGGCCAGATGACTGGCGATCACCACCATCAGATGTTCATCGTACTGACTGAACACCTCCGCTGAAGCGTTCTCGATGACCAGCGCCCCGGTGGGCTGTCCGCGATAGCGCAGTGGGACGATCAACTGGGAGCGCGCATCCTTGTGGACGGCGATAAATCCCTCTCGTGCTGGTTCTGCCGCGCGACGGGGGCGCGCCTCCTTCAACACAGCCTGCATGGAGTGTCCGGCAACTGACACACTGACTACATTCAATTTTCCGTCAACCATACGATAATCACGCAACACGCGTCCATCACTGGAACGCAGGAAAAGCGCGATCAACTCGGTGTTGAAAGCGCGCGCCAACAGACCGAACATACGCCGCGCAACCTGGTCGAGGTTTTGCGCGGAGGAAACAGTGAGCACAAAATCGTTCAACAAACCGAAGCGGCGCAGGTGAGTGGTCATCTCAGAAAAGGTGATGACAATTTCCACCGAAGATGACGCGCGCGCTGCCAACTCACGCAGCCAGGCACGCTCGGTGGAGTTGAATTCATTTTGCCGCCAGAGCGACACAACCCCGATCAAACGTTGCCCCACCACCAATGGCAGGGAAACCCAGACATTCGTATTGGATTTCATCTGACCGTGCGGGAGCGACTCCCAGTTGGGCTGTCCGCGTAGGATGAAGACATCAGACAGAGAACGGTTCAGACGACGGAGGACAGGGCTCTCGTCTATTTGCAGAGACATCCCCCTGGCTTTGGGCGCGCTCCACTCCGCTTGAATATCAAGCGATTCGCCGTGACGGATCGCCAGCCACGCACCCTGACAAGAACCCGCCTGCACGAACGCCCCCAGAATCTGCTCCAGCGCAAGCGGAAGCTCGAAAGCAAGACCAGATTGAAGGTCGGGAAGAAGCGGCTGGTTCGACGAAGCGGAACGTCCCGCCAGGAGGGAGGCGGTCAGCTTCCAGATCCGTTGCGCGGATGTCGTTTGCTCCCCCGCCCCCGCCAAAATTACCTGCGATGTTCCATTGATCGGAAACGCGTAAAAACGACCATCGTCTAATTTTTTATCTTTGGGAATTGCCATCGAGCGCGTGTGTCCCCCGCTGAGCGCGCCGCACAGCCAGGCATCGATCGAGGCTGTGCCCATGATGCCCGTCAAGCCGCTCTGCGCGATCCTGCCAAGATGATATGCCGAGCGGATCATCCATGCGCCCCCCACCCGCTCCGCAAGGACAGCCCACTGCGCTTCCGCGAGTTGTGCCGCATCCTTGAGCTGGGATTCAATGCTGTTTTCTGGTTGCATGGTGCGTGAGAGGAATTATAACCGCTACCCCTCCAACCTCCCCAAGATGGGGGAGGTGTGTACGCAAAGGTTGTCAGCGGCAGTCGCTCAAGCCGCCGTCCTCGGCGGCGTTTTGCGAGGGAAACCCTGCGCCGGGGATGTATGCCCAGATATGGGTATGTATGCCCAGATATGGGTACGGCGCAGGGAGCAAAATTGCCTGACATGGTTTGCTTGCACACTGGCAGCAATTCCAAATCTAAAATTGTGTAGAAGGCAAAGATGCCAAACCTTAACGCAAAGACGCAACGCCGCAAGGCTTTTTTAGGATTGCCCCTGCGCCAGATGGTACTCTTGCCGATTCCGTCG
>JAUXWL010000143.1 GCA_030680155.1 Anaerolineales bacterium | reverse complement strand
CTTGTCGCACTCGGCCTGCAACTTCTTTAGGTTTGGTTTCTTGTACATCGGTCAATCCTTTTCGGGGCGCTCGGCCCCTAACACGTCATTCGAGAGGGACGCTTCGCCATGAAGCCGGCTCGCGCCCCTCAATTCGGCGTTCGGCGTCACCTTGACCGGGCACCTCAAGCACTCCCCGCCAGGCCAGCTACCGCAAACGCACGGGCCTATTACTGTGCCTGTCGGGTATGGCGGCAATCCGCATGACTCAGGGCTGCGCGTCGTAACGCTTTCATGTTCGTGGCTCACCTTTCCGCATCCGTCGCAGCGGAATCCAACAAGGAGGCGCGGCCCATCCCATCGGGTAGCAACTTCGCCAGTGTTCCAGCCAAACTTGTGCGCTATCCAGTGTGTCAATTTGCTCATCGCCCTCACTCCGAATCACCAGCCGCCGAACCCGGCAGTGGAGGGGAGCTTCGCGATGATGCCGCTCGCCCCCTCACTTCTACGTTAGAGGGCACCGAAATCGGCGTTTGGAGAGCATATGAGTGAACACCCTGAAAAGATCACCGTGCAAGATGCCGTTCGGCTGAAACACGAGATAAACGAGTCCATAAAGTACGGTGGTTACAACGCTAGAGAGATTGAAGAGCTTGGGCGTCTAAGCGAAGAGCAACGCACGAGGCTCGGTGCGGAATTGGCAAACATAAAGAAAGTTTGGTGGTTCCTCCCCGATTGGGTCATGGTCATTGGATCCATCGCTGCAATCAGCTCGTTGTTCTACTTCGATAGCCTCACCGCGCGCGTCGTTTCCGCATTCGCAGCTATTTGCTGTGCAACGCAAGTCACGTATCGCCTAGGTGTCTACTTCGGCTTTGCTCGTGGTTATCAAGAAGGGCAAGAGCAAGGCGTTCATCGTGTGCTAGGCATCTCGCCGGATGAAGCTCAAGACATCGACGAGAGGGCAACCGAGATGGAAATGGACGAAGGGTTGATTAAGAAATTCAATGAACGCAAAGGTTGACCAAATGCCCTCTAACGAATAAGGTTAGATCGTGATCGCGAAGCGAGCCACGATCTGAACCGTTTGTTGGACGAGCCCGGTCCTGGGAGGCTGGATTCGCCTCCCTGCAAACATCTATTTTGGAAATACCCCGAATGCATGAACTGCGGCGCG
>JAUXWL010000142.1 GCA_030680155.1 Anaerolineales bacterium | reverse complement strand
TGACTTGCTCCCTGCGCCGTACCCATTCTGGGCACTTTCCCCGGCGCAGGATTTCCCTCGCAAAACGCCGCCGAGGATGTATGCCCAGATATGGGTACGGCGGCTTGAGCGACTGCCGCTGACAACCTTTGCATGCACACTGGGTCTCTTGGAATTGCCGTGATGAGGAAGGAACCAGGTTTTACAGAACTTATGGAAGGTTCTGCACATATTGCTTCCAGTATGTGCCTAAAGAAGATATGCCCTGAGCCGGAAAAGAGCAGTTTTTTGGTGAACTTGAAGGCCCCAGCCCAGAATGGAACAGGGATCCGGCGAAAGACTCGAGGAACTCCCCGTTGTCACAGTTTCCATCATCGTAATCAACACTGAACCAATTCCAACGTTGGACCAGGCGGTACCCATCGGCAGGGTAGCCGATGTTCGCATCGGTCCGGTTTAGGAATGCCTCGAACGAAGGAACCATGAAGTTATCACGTACCTGTTCTGGGGTGAACGGACAACCGGTTGTGTCTGGATATGTCTGGCAATCAACCCAGACCGGGAAAAGAACGCCATATTCAGAAATAATGAGCGGCTTGTTTTGTAATCCATGATCTTTCATCCACGTTCGAAGCGAGACGATTTGTGCCCAGGCTTTCGTAAAATCCTTATCGTCCAAAATCGAGTATTGTGCACCACTCGTCTCACTCAATCCCGCCGGAATACCTGCCCCAAAACTGCCTGTCGCTTCCGGCAGTACATAAAGATGGGTATTCCAAATATCCACAGGCATCGTCTGACTATACAAGCGCGAGTATTCAGCCCAAACCCGATCGAGATATTGGCTCCGCAGGTCCGTGAACTCCACCATTCCGCCGATGGCCATCTGGGCCGTAGGATCCGCACTTTTAATCGCATAATACAAATCATGGTATGCCTGCGCATAGAGTTCAGGCACCATTTCATCTTGCCTCCAGCAAGCGCCGGAGGAGGATGTTGTGTCCCTGTTATCCATCTCATTCCCAAGCAACCATGTCAGTCCAGGGTGTAGCGCGGCTGTAGTTTGAATCTGGCTTAGGCTCGGCGAGACAGTATATTCGTAAGGCTCGACGTAACCACACGAAACACAGCATTCTGTCTGGGCACCGTCCGGGGCCAGTTTTAATTGCTTGACCCGCACTGTTGGAACATATTCCATTCCGTAAGGTGTAGGAGCCTCTGCATTAACTTTGAAGTCCACGTACCACCCGAAACGCATAGAATCTATACCGTAGGGATCGTACGCGGTAAGCGCCTTTCGTACAAGCGCGACTCCAAACCTCCACAAGGGCCCTGACGCAAGATATGGTGTAGCGCCTGGAGTGGATTGAAGAGGAGGTGAAACAGTTTCGGTTTGCGCAGAAGTTGGAATGAACTGGATGGTAGAGGAAATATCGGCGGGCTGCACTGTGGGGGGGATGGGGGTGGTCCCCTCGAATTTTTGCACATTACACCCAGAAAGCAATAACATGACGAATGCAAAACCGAGCATAAAAGAAAATAATTTATTTTTCACTTTTTTTCATCATCCCGAAATTGCTGGAAATAACTATGATCCTGCGAACAATCAATTACTGGCAATTGATTCTCCACGATGACCTGGCACACCGGACGCAAGGAAGAAACCTCATTCCGGTTGAGGATCAGTGCCGCTTCTGCAGGCAAAACTCCCAATTGTGTCTGATACCAATCAAAAGCCAATAACCCTTTGTCCATAATTACCATGTCGGCACGTTGTCCCAGGACGTACTGAAAATACCATAGCGTGAAGGTCGCCCGGTCATCATCGGTGAGCAGCACTGCGTTGGCTGGCGCTGCTTGCATTACCTTCTCCCCAAACAGCATTGCCTCATGATCGTCTCTCAAGGAAATGTTCGACCAATGCAACAGTACACTCAAAGCCAGCATCATAAAGATCATTGCCCACCCGGCTGCCAGCACACGCCCCCCCCATCGCCGACGTAAGCCATCAATCGCGCAGACGACTCCGCATCCGATTGCAATACAGAAAATAATCAATGCAGGAAGCGTGTAATTGTGCGAGTCAGTTGTATTGTAGCCAATCGCAAAAACCATATGAATGATCGCGGTTGTCCCTAGCGCCAACGCCAAGCTTGAAAGGCGCCGCGCAAGAAAAGCCCACCCGACCAGGCCAAGCAACACAGCGATGGGTCCCATTCCCGTCAGCAGCGACCCGGCAAGGTAAGATACCCGCGGAAGCCATTTCTCAAACGGAAAAGAAAAAACATAGCCTTTGTAGAGTGAGCCGCTTACCAGCCACCACCATCCAACCAACGTCGTCGGGTTGCCCCACGTCACTGCCCCGCGTCCGGCTCTCAATGCAAGATAGAGCCATTGCAAAGATGCGGCGCCGAATCCCAATGCTAGACCGCCCCAAAGACGAAAAGTTTGCGTTTTCTCGATGTGTCCCGATAATCCCCAAATGATGATCGGAAGCAGAAATATGGAAGTCAGGTGAAAACCAAATGCGCTTCCCCACACCAAGCCCAGGGTCAAAGCAGCCCAGGTTGTCGGACGTTGGTTCAGGCGCAACGCTAACCAAATTGTCAATGCGACAAACGCGGCATGAGCGGCATAAACTTCGGCAATGACCGCCTGGCTCCATAACAAGGGCATGAACGCAAGGACCCAGGCAGCCGCCACCGCACCGACAAAAACAACCAACTCGCGTTTTCGCGCAAATAGAACTGAGACGGCGAGTGCAACGCTCCCGGCCGCCACCGCCGCACCCACTGCAGAGAGAAGATTGACTCGAAATGCCACACTCCCCCAGGGAAGGTGTGTGAAGAGATGCGCCAGTAAGGTATAGGCTGGATAGCCCGGTGGATGGCTTATACCCAAAGTATAGGCTGCAACGATGAGGTCCCCCCCGTCAGTGCCACCATGTGCCCAAGTCAGGTCGGGCGCCAGGGTTAGAGAGTAGACAAGCATGGGCAGAGAAAACCCGCTCACAAACGTCGCGATCGGAAGCCAGCTTTTCAGGTTACGGGGCGAGCACATAGACTACTTCAATCTGCCGATCCACATCCAACTGCAGGTCAAATTCGAGGATCGTGCCGGACTGGAGGGTGGGGGTGGGGCTGGCCGAAACCAGCTGCGTTCGAGCCGGTAAGATCAACTTCACCTTAACTGGCATCGCATCGGTGCCTGACTGTTTCTGCAATAGCAACACATACCGTTTTTGCCCGGCAGCGTCAGTCACAACCACAGGCAAATCATATTCGAAACGGGTCAGCAATTGCTTGCCATACTCAACGAGGAAGAACTGGCCAAACATCGTCCAGCCAGTAGGATTATCGTCCAGCGTTTCGGCTTTGCCATCTCTAGACACACCGTCCAGCAGGTATGCACCCGGCACAGGATGAATGGTCGCTTCGCGCAATTGACTGCCACGTGGCACGACCAGGCGCAGGTAATCGTAGTAACACGTATGTGCCAATTTATCGTAGGTAACATTCTTATCAAAAGAAACTAATTGAGTACAATCTACATTCGTTCTCGTCCCCTGATGCGCGTAGTTCAACTCAACGACCGATCGTCCCGTCCCATCAGGCAGGAGTGTAACCTGGTAATTCAAACTCTCGTTAACAAAGATATTGGTTTTGTTGAAGCCCAGATTAGCATCCACGACCATCAAATAATCGCCTGGGCTTGTGCGTAGTGCGCCATCCCAGTGCAATTGCCTGATCGTATCTTCTTCGGGGCTTGCGTAGATCATGAGTTGGCGCTGGTTGAAGGCTTCAATCGTTCCCAGACCCAGCTGTTTCCAATTTGCTTCACCGGCTAGAAGTTTATCTATTGCCGCATGCATAACCAGGCCGATGAATTGTTTACGCGTGGAATACCACGACCGCAACTCTTCCGACGAAAGGCCGGCGTCTTGAGGTGGATTCCACGTTTCTCTGAGAATCTGGCTGACATTGGCAGACGTAACGGGTTCGGGCAGCCCCGCTACATCCAGAGGTTCCAGCCCGGCGATGAGCATCTCAATGCCTTTCAAGTTCAGGCCAATTACGCCGTCCACTCGCCCGGGTCGCGAAATCTGGTAAAGGGAGATCGCGTCGAGAGCGGTTGCAGGAAAATCCGGCGACCAGTTTGCGTCGCGGAAAACCCATTGTTCTGAGCCCATATAATCCAACAGTGGTTGGGGAGGATTGGGATATTCCTTGGTAAAGTTATCTATCTCATAACTATCCTGAACCGTCATGGAGATCAGTTGTCCACGGCTTAGCTCAACACGCGCAACAGCGCTGATAAAACCGCCTGTAGGGCGTAACTCATCCGAGTTCTGTATCAACACTAGATATGTGCGCGAACCATCCTGTCCCAATAGTCCCGGCGCAATTTGCGCCCCACCTATGCCATATTGCGCCAACTGAACAAACTGGCTTGCCTGGGATACCCAGCTTTCCACGCGCGGGGACAGCGGGCCTTCGATGCGCAGAAGCGCCACGGCAGCCGCATCAAGATGTGTCTCCGCCCGCGCCAGGACTGGGCGAGCAACTGCAAGCGCGTCCAGAATCTGCGGCATTTGTTTCATTGAAAGCGAAGACAATTCAAGGTCACCCAACGCTGGAGTTAGCGCGCTCAAAGACTCATCTGCGGCGATGAGTGATTCAACCCCAGCGTCCATCAACGGCTGAGCTGCGCCGAGATCGCCACCCAAACGCGCACCAAACCAAAGCAATGGCGCAAGTTCGCCACGCAAGATGTAGAGTTCCTGGCGCGCTCCATGTACCTCATCAGCCACTGCGGTCAAACTCAAGCGCGCTGGATCTGCAGCCAATTGTTGTAAACGCACAGCACGATTTAGTAATGATCGCGCCAGAATCCCCAAGCTGCCGATCCATATACCAATCAATAGGAGCAGAGTGATCTTTACTCCCCTTATTACTTTCTGTCGGTTATTGGGTTTCTTCAACATGTGCTCGCTTTCGGAATGTGCTGGCATAGGGTAACGCCCAAAATGCAAACAGGGTAACGCAAACCATCTCTATGCTATACGGCTCCTTTACCGCCCAACACCGCCCCCAAGGTTCGCCAGAGGATAATCAAGTCCAGCCACAGCGAACAATGTTCCACGTAGTAAATGTCTTCGTCAATATGCTCGTGCATAGGTTGTTTGCGTCCGTTGACCTGCCACCAGCCCGTCAAACCCGGTTTGACGACAAACCGCTGCCGCTGCCCAACCGTATAGTGAGCTAGGAACGGCAATTGCTCCGGCCGCGGACCTACTAAACTCATCTCGCCGCGCAAGATATTGAAGAACTGCGGCAGTTCATCCAGGCTCGTGCGGCGCAGAAAGCGTCCCACGCGCGTGACCCGTTCGTCGTTGGGAACTGGCTTTCGTCCGTGCCCGCTCGAATTCAAGTGCATCGTGCGAAACTTGTAACACTTGAAATGCTGCAGATCCTTGCCCACGCGCTCTTGCGCAAAGATTACAAAGCCGGGAGAATCAAGTTTAATAGCTACCGCCATAGGGAGATATATGAAAGCCATGAAAAGCAAACCCAGAAAGGCGCCTATGATATCCATAAACCGCTTCCCGATCTGATAGAGCATGCTATCTTTCCCTTTTACGCGGTAGCGTCGGGCGGAAAAAGAACATTCCCATTGTTCCACCCGCCACGCCAATGGCAAATGCCAAGGCCCGCACGACGATAAAAACCAGCGCGGGTATCCTCAGCGCATTGTCTTGCTGTATGGCACGCCGGATAAAGGGGATGGCGCTGAAGCACAAAACGATCAGGGCCGCCACCGCTCCCCAGCCCAGGGGC
This sequence comes from Anaerolineales bacterium, assembly GCA_030680155.1. Classification (GTDB taxonomy): domain Bacteria; phylum Chloroflexota; class Anaerolineae; order Anaerolineales; family Villigracilaceae; genus Villigracilis. The sequence continues at coordinate 28,489 of JAUXWL010000142.1, read as the reverse complement.
GGTAAGACAAACGCCAGCCCGGCTAACCCCAATACCAAATACATCAGTGCAAGTTGCGCCTTGAGCAGTTGCGGCGTGTAGGAGTCGCGCACGGCCTTGCCTGGGTGCAGCCGATAGGCCATCATCCGCCAATAGCCGCGTTTGATTTTTAGGCGCAGGTAAGCGCCCCATGTGGCTGGATGCCGATGATAGACGACCGCTTGACGATTGAATACCAACTTGAGCCCTTTTTTCGCCAAGCGATACGAGAGGTCAACGTCCTCGTTATTGGCTTGGGAAAACGCGGGGTCGAATCCCCCACTTTCCCGCAGAACGCTTGTGCGAAACGCGGCGGCGTATGTGTCAATAAAGTCAATCGTTTCCAATCGCTCCAGCAGGTCATAACGCTCCTCAAACTCACACTGCGCCAGCCGCGCCACGCGCTCCTGCTGATGTGTGCGGTAGGAACCCTTACCCCCCGCTACGCGCGGATCGGAAAAAGGGCGCGTCATCTCGGCAACCCAGGCAGGCTCAGGCTCGCAATCCGCATCGGTTAATAAAATAATGTCACCGCTTGCCTGGTGTATACCCAGGTTGCGCGCCACTGCTGGACCCTGGTGGGGCTGCTCCAGCAACTGTACGCCATACGCCCGCGCCACTTGGGCGGTTTGATCTTGCGAACCGTCATCCACCACAATGATTTCATCGGGAAGCTGCGTTTGCCTTTGTAAGGCCGCCAGACAGGCCGGCAATGTGCGTGCCGCATTGTATGCCGGAACGATAATAGAAATCATCTTGTTCTACTTCCCAGGCGATTCAGTACGGCTGCCGCTTCGGCTAACTTTTGCCAGGTGATCTTTTCACGCCATAGGCAATAACCGCCAATCAGTACAATCGGCACGTAAATCACCAGGTACAAGACAATGCTGTACCCCAGGGCTACATTCTTGTCCACGGCAAAGATCGAGAGGGCGAGGATTACCAGATATTGAAAAACACCGATGCGCCCCGGCGAAGAAGGGACCGCGGCGCCGACTTGCAGCACCACCAAGAGGAGCAGGGAAGCCCAGACCGGCAATGCGAGTTCCAACGACATGAATACCAGGTAGTTCGTGAGGATACTGAGGATTAAGACGATCAATGACCAGCCGAACAAACCGATCAGCAGGCGCGGGCGGCGCACCACCTCCAGACTGGCTAATCCGTAGCGCGTCTGCCGCAGCAGCCATTCCCGCCACCCCGATGGAACGAAACGGCTTGCCCACTCCACCATGCGCAAAAAGAAATCTCTTTGCCAGGTCAGCAGGATAAAGCACGGCAACAAGACTGCAATGAGCAGAGCCGTACCCCGCGCTGGGACAATCAGCCATTCAGGCAGCGCCATCCCCTGGCACCGCCCGCCAGGGCAGGTGTGCGATAACAACACCATCACCGAAAGCAGTAAAAATAGTAGGTCTGCCACTTTTTCCACCGCGACAGTGCCCAGAACATAGACCTTGCTATCTGCCTCGGCTTCGCCCATCAGGTAAGCCCGCGTAAAATCGCCCAGACGCGCCGGCAAAAAGGCATTGACCATCACTCCGACTGACATTATCGAAAACGCCCTGCCGAAGGAGGGCGCTTTGCGCGGAGCGAGCAACAACTGCCAGCGGATTGCCTTGACGGCAGCGCTGAGCACGTAGCTGGCCACTGCCGCGCCCAAGATCAGCGCATTCACCCGACTTAACGCAATTGCCGTTTCTTTCAGGTCAACACTGCGCAGGGCTAGAAAAAGAAAGCCGAGACTAAATATGATGCCGATCCACAGCTGCCAATTTCCCACGCCCCAGCGGCGCGGCACAGGCGGAATGGTTTGTGACACCTTTCCAAGCATCTTCTCAGCCTTGTTTGTCGTCAACTTCATACGTTTCTTATCTTTCTGGCTTGCCAGGTCTGCAGCGCAAACATGAGCCCCAGAACTGCCCAGACGATACGTTCCCAAACAGCCGACACACTGCCCGCCCATCCCAGGCAGAAGAATACCAGCCCCAGATTAATCATGATTCGACAAGCAGGCATTTCAAGCGCCTGTTTGAATCGCCGTTTCTGCTGGCTTGCGATGTAGTTAGCAAAACTCAAGGCGGCGGTCACGAGACCCAGCCCAAAAATCCACAGCGCGCTGAACCCGACTAAAACCCAATCAATCATGCGCATCATCCATTTTTTCCGCTCCCAGTGCTGGCGCACTGCCATCACCTGCAGTCCAATGCTCCTGCGCTTGCCCGTACAACCCGGCGATCAGCCCCAGCAGCATCCAGAACAGCACCCCCGGCTTGGCCCCCAGTGTCACCGCGTCCGTTAATCCATACAACAGGTGGGCGAACAAGCCACCACCCAGGCCAAGGGTCAAAGAACGAGTAATCAGTGAACAGTGATCAGTGATCAGTGAACCCCCTGCGGGGACTTCGCAGTGATCCTCCTTCGGGGACTTCGCAGTGTTTAGTGATGGATGGGGAGCGCTTCTCCATACATCGGTCAGCATCCAGAAGGCGCAGATGTACAACGCCAGAAAAGCGACCAGTCCGGGGATGCCCAAATCCAGCGCGGCTTGTAAAAATTCGTTGTGGGCATGTGCGATGTCAAATTTAGGTGAGATATTAAACAGCGGATACAGTTCCGGGGCCACCTTGCGGAAGGTATTCATGCCCATGCCGGTGAAGGGGAAATCCTGAATGCCATAGATTGCTCGTGACCAGACCTCCAGACGGCCTTTGAGAGTATTTAAAGAGAGCACCGGGTCTGCAGCCAGGTTACTGCCTGTGACCCAGATGCGCGCTGCCTCCCAGTGTGGGGCGAGCAGTATCCCCAAGAAAATAGAGAGCAGCGCCAGGAGTATCAGGCTGTACCAGCGCCACCTGGAGGGCAAGGCGATCAGGATCAGCATAGGCAGTGTCAGGGCCAAGGCAATGTAGCCTCCACGCGACTGGCTTAGCAGGAAAACCGCAGTGACGAAGACTGTGGCTGTCAGAGAGAGTATTGTCAGCCCAACCAAGCGCCAGCCACGCATTTTCTCCAGCCAACCTTTTCTGCCCTGCAGCGAACGCAGGACGGTGTGTGGGGGGCGCGGTAATAAAAACAAGGCGACACTAATAGACATCATCAGCGGCAGTACCCAGATCAACGCCCCAGCCACCTGGTTGGGATGGAAGCCGGATTCAGCGCCTTGTAACCCCGTGATAAACCTAGGTAAACGGGCTATTATTGGATTAAATAGGGTGATCTTGGAAGTAAACCAACTTGTACCGAAAACTCCCAGCGCGGCAATCCCCAAGCCAATCCCTAAGAAAGCCAGCAAGCCCAGGTTCCGGCCAAGTGGGCGTTCCGCCTCGCGCGCCACTGCAAAGAAGACGCCAAATCCCAAGACCATTCCGCTGATCTTGGGCAGACTGACGGCAATATCATACGTCGCCCACAGGCTGACCAGCGCCATCAGAGCCATTAACAGCAGCGCTCCATTTAATGGCGTTAGCGGAAGGGCAGAAGGCGGAAGGCAGAAGGCGAAAGGCTGTCTTTGCCCCGCCGTGCTTACCTGACGACGGGCGGCTCTCCGCTCCCAGCTAACCACGAACCAATGCAGCAACCACAACGCCGGCACGACCAGCATCGCCAGACTACGCTTGGGTGAAGGAAATAACAAAAATGGCGCCGCCAGCGCCAGCCAAAGCCAGTGCAGGCGGTCAAGCCAAATTAACAGGTAAGGGGCTTTGTCGCGCACAGCAATCTTTGCCTCAGACATAAATTAGATGAGTACGCCTTGTCTTTGCAATTGCATACGCCTTTTATAATTTATATCCGGCTTTTTGAGAATCGGAATAGAACATCTTGACGGTATCCAGAGAATACTCGTCCAAGTCTTTGCCCACCAGCATAAGTTTCTTGAGAATGTCATGAGTCACGGTAATAACGTGACAACCAACCTCATCCGCATGGAAGACATTCAGTAATTCACGCGGACTAGCCCATATCAGTTCCTGAGTCTTAAAAGGTGACATGATCTCCACGGCCTCTTTCATCAGTGGCATGGGGTCACGGCCTGTATCAGCAATACGCCCGGCAAAGACTGAGATATAAGACGGGGCATGGTTATCCAAAGCCTTCGAAACTGCGTTTACTTGATCATTGGTCATTAATGCAGTCACATTCAACTGCACGCCCTCAGCCGCCAAACGACGCACCAAATCCACAGATGATTCACGCCGAGTATTCGTCACCGGGATTTTCACATACACATTTTTCCCCCAGGTGGCAATAGTATGAGCCTGGCGCTCCATCTCGTCAAACTCATCCGAAAAAACCTCCAGGGAGATAGGACGATCCGGAATTTTCTCAAGCAGCTGGCGGGAGAACTTCTCGTAATCTGAAACGCCGCTCTTGCGCATGAGTGTAGGGTTGGTGGTGAAACCTTTGATATGTGGATTGCGGTACAGTTCCAGGATACCGTCCAGGTCGGCGCCGTCGGCGAAAATTTTTACCTTCAATTGGTCAAGTGTTTTCATTATTAATTTGATCCTTTTACTGCTTCTTGGATTAATATCTGAACCTTTATTTGCCTGAAGTTGAGCAAAAATCGAGATTTTAGTTCAGATATTTACGCAGTACTCTGTAAAATAATATCAGCTATGAATGCGGTATCTTCCACTGTAAAATCAGCGGGAGTGCCTTTGTACGTTTCGGTATAGTGATAATCTACGAAAATCGTTTTCGACCCGGCGGCCCGACCCGCGACAATATCCTTCCATCGGTCGCCGACCATCCAACTGAGCGACAAGTCCAGCCTATATTTCTGCGCTGCCTGCAAGATCAACCCGGGCTTGGGTTTGCGGCAGTCACATTCATCGGCATGATCATGATAACAGACGAAAATCTCACGCAGCGGCAATCTGGATTGGATCAACGCATTGATGGATTCCACACCCTCGCGGGATTGTGTGCCGCGGGCCACATCCGGCTGATTGGTGATACCGATCAAAACATAACCACAGTCTGTCAGTTGCTGTAATGCAGTGATCGCTCCCGGAAGTATTTCAACATCCGCCAACCGGGCGGGAGGGAATGGTTTGCCATCGCGGACCAGCGCGCGATTGAGCACACCATCGCGGTCCAAAAAGACCGCACGTTGTGTCATCGCATAGACTCCCATTTTGTCGGCGCGGCTTTGAGCGCCGGATGCGAAACCAGGAGATGCCACACGACCGCTTGAAACGCTTCTGCATGAGGCGTCACTGTTTCCGGATTGACGGTTGGGACAATGACACAGGCATCCGCCACTTGCGCAGTGTAACCGCCATCGCGGCCCAGCACACCAACCACCGACGCGCCAATTTGTTTGGCATACTGGAGCGCCAAAACCAGGTTGGGGCTGACATTTTTTTCTACATTGCCACCGCCGACCGAAAATACAAAGAGCAGATCGCGATCATTCAAATGACTGACCTTGAGCCATTCGACGAAAACGCTCGCCCAGCCCTCGTCGTTCGTACGCGCCGTCAATTCCGAAACATTGTCAGTCGGCGCATACGCTTCGATGCCGGCGATCTTGCGGAAATCGTTGACGGCGTGCGAACAATTCGCAGCGCTGCCGCCCACGCCAAGAAAAAATAATCTGCCACCACGCTGACGCAGACTCACCAAGTGTTCGACCATTTTCTCAATCGCGCCGACATCCAGTTGGGAAATAATCTGACTGGCTTCGGTTAAATGCTTTTCAGTGTAACTTGACATCTTATGCTCCCTTAGTAATATATAGCCTCGAGTTTCCTGCAAACCAGTAGGCGAGCCAATTTCATAAAAACGCTGAGAAACTTCATAACCCGCCAGTTGATCTTGTGCCAATAAGTCCTGGTATATTGTCGCCAAATCCAGCATGCGATCTGCCGGGTAGCATTCCAACACGGACGCTTTCAAAACACCCAGCCCATAGTCAATATGCTCCATTTCGGGGACATGGTTTTTCTTGTCGTAAAGATGGATGCGGTCATTTTCAAAAATTACATTGCTGAGGTCCCACATATTTTTGTTGTGAAGCACCGTCATCAACCCCAGTTTACCGCTATTCCGAAACGCGTTTTCGACAGCCTCATAATCACAATCGAGATATGTGTCACCGTACAAAATAAAAAACGCCTCACCGAGCCGAGGTAACGCTCGCCGCAATGCTCCGCCTGTTCCCAAGAGTTCTGGGCCGTCGAATACATAATCCACCTGCATGCCCCAGCGACTGCCATCACCGAGTTCGGCCTGGATTTGCTCGCCCAAATAGCCCAGGCATAAGGCGAGCTGCGTCACGCCGTTGCGCCGCAACAGTTCCATTTGATGCACGATGAACGGCTTGCCGGCAACCTCGACCAATGATTTGGGGATTTTCTCCGTGAGCGGGCGCAAACGCGTTGCCAACCCACCAGCCAGGATCGCCAACGGCAGACTCATGACAATAGCACCTTGGTGCCTTCAAAATCAAACCGAAAGCGCACCTCTTCCAATCCAGCATTCGTCATCGCCTGCCGCAACTGTTTGCGGTTTTGTGCGTAAAACAGCAAAAAGCCGCCACCGCCGGCGCCGACGAGTTTGCCGCCCAGTGCGCCATTTTTTCTACCCAATTCATACCACTCGTCAATTTGCGGATTGCTCATGCCTTTGGAACGCTTGCGTTTATGCTCCCAATGCTCGTGCATGATCCCGCCAAACTCGTCAGTGCGCCCGGCTTCCAACGCGACCTGACTGCGCAGACCCAACTCTTTGACATAGTGCAAATTCGCCAGCATCGCCGGATCGGATTTTTCACTGCGTTGCCGCTGGTCTTTCAAAATACTGCCCGCACTGCGCGCATACCCGGTAAAGAACAATAATAGATTATCTTCCAGATCAAATAGCGTGTCCATGCTCAATTTGAGCGGCGCCGCATTTACGCTTTCGTCGGGATTGAATTGAAAACAGGTGATGCCGCCATAAGACGCAATGTATTGGTCTTGCTTACCGATCGGTTCATTCAGCCGGTTGATTTCGATTTCGCAGGCGAGGCGGGCTAGTTCATCCATCAACACCAAACGTTTGCGATGGGTGTAAAGCGCCTTGAGCAGAGCCGTCGTAAAACTACCGGACGAGCCCAGCCCGGTGCCGGCGGGAATATCTGCCAGCGTGGTGATCTCGACCTGCGGCGTTTTGAAATCGAGTATCCGCAACGCTTCGCGGATGATGCGATGCTCAACCTGGTCAATATGCTCAACTTTTTCCATCTGCGAGTATTTCAAAAAAATGCCGGGTATAAACGGGCGGATCACTGAAACGTAGACGTACTTGTCAATCGCGGCGGAGATGACAAACCCACCGTGTTCGCGATAATAGGACGGCAAATCGGTGCCGCCGCCGCCCAGCGTAATGCGCAGGGGACTACGCGTAATAATCATAACCAGAATCCTTATATATTTTTTCCACCACTGCCAGCGCGGCGCGCGCGTCCATCAAATCGGCTGAGGGTGTGCGCTTCAGGCGGATATCTTCCAGAAACTCGGCAAATTCAAGCGCCCACGAATTGTCGCCGCGCGGATATTCCCAGATGGTGGTATCGGGCGGCCCCATTTCGGGCAGCATCTCATAGAAAGAGATTTTTTCCACGCCATAACTGCCCCCCAACCCTTCAATATGGAGTTTGGCGTTGCGTCCATAGATCTCAAGCGAAAAGATGTTTTTCCATTCAGTGCAACTGACGTGCAGAAAAGCGGTTTGATCTTTGGCAGTTCTCAAGAGCATAAATCCATTGTCGTCCACCGGCATATCCCAGAAATAGGTGTGTGCAAAACCCTGGATTTCAGTGAAATCCCCCAGGAACCAGCGTGAAAGATCAATCAGATGCACACCCTGATCAATCAACTCGCCGCCGCCGGAAAGCGCCGGGTTGGCACGCCACTCACGGTCATATCCTTTGCGTCCGCCATGGCCATACCGACCGCGCACAAACATCAGTTCACCGAGCTCGCCCGCATCCACCAGTTCGCGGGCTTTGAGTAAAGCCGGATGATAGCGATGATTAAACCCCACGCGCACCTGCGCGCCATTTTCCCGCGAAGCGGCGGCGGCGATCAACAAATCCAATTCAGCCACATTACGAGCGGCAGGTTTTTCCACCAGAACGTGCTTCCCTGCCCGTACAGCAGCGAGACTTGTTTCCACAAGCGCATCGTTCGTGGTTGCCACAATGACGAGATCCACATCATCGCGTTGGACGGCGGTGCGCCAATCGGCGCTAGCATCACAACTGGGAAATCCAGCCGCCAATGACTTCGCGCGCTTTTCATCCACATCGGCGCAAACGACGAGTTTCGCCCCTGCCAATGTCCTAGAACGTTTCTGACCAATCAGGCCACAGCCGAGAATGGCTACCCCGGGGTTATGCTTCATAGTAATAATCCTCAATATGAATAATGTCGTTGCGAGGAGGGCGTACTTCGACACGGTGAGCGAAAGTCGAACCGTCAGTACGACGCTTGCTCTTCCCGACGACACTTGCGCCGCACTGCGTTTGTTGCAGTGCAGGTGAGCAATCTCCAACTAAACAGAGTCCACCCAATCGATGGGATTTGCCGGTTAAACGGGGGGTTGCTTCGCTGAAGTGCGCTCGCAACGACATAAAGTGAAGCGCTGGCTTCATAGGTCACCCCACGCTTGGCCGCGGTCTTTGAGGACAATGCGACGCAGAGTATAAATATCAGTTTTTTGCAAATCTTCCAAATGCTCGGGAAAATGTTCCCAAGGATCCCAGACTGCGCTGATCAGTTTGCCTGTGATTCCATCACTCATGGAAGATCCTAAAAAGACCGTTAGAGCGGCTCCTTTTTCCAAGGGAGCGCCACCCTCTTCTTTTTGTTTAAGCGCCCGTTCGTAAAAACCGCGCCCAACTTTATCCATACCAGCTTCCAGCACTTCGTCGAGCAGACGCGTGTTGAGCGCGCCGGGCGCTATTGAATTGATGTCCACACCATCGTCTTTCACTTCCTCGGCCAGTGTCTCCATGAAACGCACAATCGCGGCCTTCGAGGCGGCATAGGCGCTGATAAAAGGCAGTGGCGCAGTTGCGCCTCCGCCGGAAAGTTGAATGATCTTCCCATAACGATGCGAGCGAAAATGCGGCAGAAACGCCCTGGCAGTTAAGATCGAACCGAGCAGGTTGATCTCAATAGCCTGTACCCATTCATCCCAATCAATTTCTTCAATGCGCCCTTTTGGACCATAAACACCGGCGTTATTTACAAGAATATGGATTTGGGGAAAAGCCTTTAATGCGGCGGCTGCCAGACGAACGACATCCTCGCGCTTCGAAACATCAGCGCGAATCGCTTCCACCCGTTGACCTGATTCAGCAAGACCTTTGAGCCTGGTCTGCGCCTCAGCCAACTTCGCCTCATCACGCGCACACAGAAAAACATCGGCTCCCGCCTGCACATAAGCAGTTGCAATCGCCTCGCCCAGCCCTTGATTAGCCCCAGTAATAACCGCAGCTCGACCTTTTAAAAGACCACTCATAAATCCACAGCCTTTCCCACAGTCACATAAATTACGTTTGTTTGGGCTTCCAGCGCGGCGGAAAGGAAACGATTCGCGTCCAAAATTAATGGCTTGCGCATGGCGGCAATGATCTCAGGCATGGAAATAGCGCGGTAATCCGGCCATTCCGTTGCAATCACAAGCGCATCTGCACTTTGCGCACTCTCAAGCGGCGAACTGCAACATCGAATAGCGGAATATTGTTGCGGCAGCTGCTTTATTAGCGGATCGTGGGCTTGCACTTGCGCGCCTTGCTCTATCAGCCATTGACATAACTCAATGGCGCTGGAACGGCGCAGGGTATCCGTGCCGGGTTTGTATGTCAGCCCCCAGACCGCGATCGTTTTGTTGCGCAACCCGCCCAGTAATTGTGTTAATCTGCGGCGCGGCCAATCTTTATGCGCGTCATTACTTGCGCGGATGGCAGGGAAAAGATGCAAAGGTAGTTCGTGTTCCTGCCCGATCTTTGAGAGAAAGGCAATGTCACGCGCCAGGGTGCCGCCCGCGAAAGCTCCGCCCGGACCAAGGTAAGCCTTTGTCCCAATTCGCGACTCGGATTTCAGCCCGCGTTCCACTTCTTTCGCATCGGCCCCGACCTGCTCGCAAACAGCGGCGATCTCGTTGATGAATGTCACCGATGTCGCCAGAAAAGCATTCAGCGCATGTTTGGTCATTTCTGCGGATTCGACCGACATCCACTCAATGTGATCCGTGAATGGGGCAAGTAACTCGGTAAAAACCTTACGACTTTTTTCAGTGCGGACGCCAACTACAACCCGATCGGGTTGGGTGAAGACTGAAATAGCTTTTCCCAACCGTAAATTTTCCGGTGAATAAGAAAACGATATGTCCGTATCCGGCCGCGTTTTAACGAACAGGCTTTCAAGACGCCTGCTCGTGCCGACGGGCAGTTGCGAGGAAATCAATACTTCCTGCCTGGTTTTGAGAAACGGGAATAAACAGGAAACACGCTCAACCACATAATCCACATCAGCGTTGTCATCATCATCCACAGGTGTGTCGTAAGCGACCCAGATGACTTGCGCATCACGCAGCGCCTGAGCGGGGTCGGTTGAAAAATCGAGATCGCCGGCCTGAATGCCTTTTTTGACCAAATCTTCCAGCCCAGGTTCGAAGAGAGGCGGCTCTCCATTTTTCAAATTGGCAATCACCGTTTCATCAAAATCCAGCCCGGTGACGTGATGCCCGCCGGAAGTCAGACAGGCGGCTGTCACTGTGCCAAGATGCCATAAACCAAGAACACACACTTTCATTATCTGTGCTCCAAAAGCCATTGATTGGCTTGCAAATATTCCAGCGTGCGGATGATCCCCTGTTGGATGGTCAACTTAGGTTTCCAGCCGAGGCTGCGGATTTTGGCGGTATCGAGAAAGATAAACGGGTTATCGCCGATCCAGCCGCGCTCGCCGCCAGAATATTTTCTCTCTGGATTTAATCCCAAATGCCCGCTGATCCAGCCAATGGAGTCATTCACTTCACAATACTCGTCGGTACCCAGGTTATAGATATTCACTTTATCCTGTGACTTTTCAACAACAAAGAGGATCGCATCAATGCAATCCTGCACATAGAGATAGGATTTACGCTGGTGTCCATTGCCCAGAATGTATAACTCTTCGGGTTTCTTGAGAAGTTTTTGATAAAAATCAAAAACATGTCCATGTGAATAACGCTCACCAAGTATGGAAACAAAGCGAAAAATATAGCCAGTAAACCCAAAGCCCTCACAATACGCGGCAATCAATCCTTCACCTGCAAGCTTGGATGCGCCATAAAGGGATGTTTGCACAGGGAAGGGCGCGTCTTCGGGCGTGGGGATAATCTTTGCTTCTCCATACGCCGAACCTGTTGAAGAGAACGCAATTCGTTTTACATTATTAGCGCGCATGGCTTCCAACACATTATACGTGGCAATCGTGTTCTGCTCCAAATCCTTGCGCGGATGCTCGGTGCCAAAGCGCACATCTGCATTGGCGGCCAGATGAAAGACAAAATCCGCGCCGCGCATGGCCGCAGTGAGCGATGGAAAATCCAGCGTGTCGCCACGCACCAAAGTGAAATTAGGCGATGCCTGTGCCTGCTCAAGGAAGCGCTCCTGCCCCGTGGAAAAGTTGTCAACCCCAACCACAAAATGACCGGCCTGTAACAGCCGGTCAACCAGATTACTGCCAATGAAGCCGGCTGCGCCGGTGATAAAAAAGTGCATATACCATTCCTTTGCATATCTGAGTATCCAACGCCACTCAGCCATATTTTACTGCTTCTTGTATAAATATCCAAATCTGTTTCTATCGAATTGTTCCTAGATTACAGGATTTTGGTTCACGAATTTGCACAGCACCTTGTACGCAGTACCTTTCAGTTATCAGTGAGCAGTGATCGGTAATCAGTGTTCAGTAATCAGTGGTTGGACGAATGGCGGCGAGGTAGTGGGTGTTCCCAAAGGGGATGGTATGGAAGAGTTTTAAACTTAGTCCAGCGGTTCAGGATGATGCCCAATTAGTGTCTGTCCTGCGGCGGCTGGGGGGAGGGTTCCTTTCTATTCACTTTCCCCTACGCCATGTAACACCCGCTGGTAAAGCTCAACGCTGATGCGGTAACTGGCTCGATCGCGCAACAAATCCAGCACGGGCTTGATTGTCTCGATCTCTCCCCTGTACTTTGCTTCAGTGAGTACGCCCAACAGACCCATACAGCGGACACCAAAATATTGGGCTGCTTCACGTCCCAGGCGTTCATCCATTAAAAGCAAATCTGCCTTCTTTTCCAACGCCAATGCAATCGCCTCGGATTCCCCGGCATCCAAATCTCTTTGTAAGGCCAGCACAAATTCATGATTTGTAACAGCCGCCGTTTTGATCCAAGCAGCAGACTTGACATCTTCAAAGCCCGGTTGACCGACTCCCTTTACTACCACCTCGTGCCGTACCGCTTGGGGGATAAGCAGTTCTCCGTAGAGGCGATGAAGCAGGTCCAACTTACCGATCCGCGCCAGGCTGATCAGGGGTGAGGAGTCGCTGACGATCACGATAATCGCCCCAATTCTTTTAGTGTCGCCAAGTCAACTTCATACTCTTCCACTCCATAGTGAAGAGGTATGTTTCTGCTTCCCAGAAGGTTATGGAAATCCCATACCGTTAAACCGGCCAATTCACGCGCCTTTCCAAATGACAACTTCCCCTCCCGAAATAAGTGGATGGCTAACTCTCGTTTCAGGTCATCAGGGGTCATGTGCGTGGCGTGCATGACTTCGCCCGGAATTTCAATAGATACTGTCGTCATAAGTTTTCTCTCTCCTTCGGCTTCGCTCACATGGTCCCGACACTCCCTGGCACTGCCCGCCAGGGCAAGTGTGCGCCGCACGCCAGTGGCCAGTGCGGTGTGCTCTTTCGGGAGGGTGCCCTTCGGCTTCGCTCAGGACGTACTTCGGCTTCGCTTTCCGCGGCGATTCTATCATACAAGGATAAGCAACGAAACGACTCTGGTGATTACCCACATCTTTTACGCCCGCCAATTCAGGAAAGAAAGCAAAACCTCTGCCGCGAATTTCACGAATTTTCGCGAATTGGTTTTAAAAAATCCGTGTGAATTAGCGAAATTCGCGGCAAAATTGTATTGGTCAGCAAAAGGGCGAACATTTTTTGAACCACGGAGACACGAAGACACTGAGAAAAACAAAGGTAAAACTCCGTGCCTCTGTGTCTCCGTGGTAAAAGATTTTGTTCGCCCTTTATCTGATGACTACAAAATTCGCGGCAAAATGCTCTTGCTTTGAGGTTTTGAATGGCGGATACAGACTTGTGGGTAATCACCAGAACGACTACGATCCTGTCCCCGCAATTACCACCCAGGCCGTGCGCACCAGGATGCGGAAATCCAGCCACAGCGACCAGTGATCAATATACTCCAAATCCATGCGCACCCAGTCGTCAAAATTAGTGATCTTGTTACGCCCTCGAATTTGCCACAGACACGTGATGCCCGGCCGGATGCTGAGCTTGCGCTTGTGCCAAAATTCATAGCGCTCCAACTCATGCCGAAAGGCTGGCCGGGGACCTACCAGGCTCATATCGCCTTTGAATACACTCCACAACTGCGGCAATTCATTGATGCTGAATTTGCGTAACCAATGACCAAGCGGCGTGACACGCGGATCGTCTTTGATCTTAAAGACCGGACCAGACATCTCATTTTTTGCCTGCAAATCCGCTTTGCGCTCATCGGCATCAGCTTGCATGGTGGTGAATTTGTAGCCGGTGAACTCGACACCGTTCTGCCCCACCACCCGCCAGGGATAAAATACAGACAAGTGGGGCGTGGTGAGCTTGATCGCGACTGCCACGGCCAAAAACAGCGGCGACAGCAAGATCAGCAATACGCCGGAGACGATCAGGTCAAACACCCGTTTGACAAACAACATATCCGCATCCCAACGCGGCGGCGTCAGGACAACGGCGGGCAAGTTCAGCGCCGCAAAGGGATAGAGTGTCATCAACTTCTGCGGATCGCGCAGTAGCACTTGCGGCACAATGCGCAGCAGCACGCCCATATAATCGCAAGCCTTAATCACACCCTCCATCCACACGCCATCGCTCAACGGCTGGATGGCAATCACTTCGTGAATCGGGTGATGAATCAATAAGTCGCCCAGGTCGGTCACGTTACCCAGGCACGGTACATCGGCGGCCGCATCATCGCCGTTGGCGCATAATTGGCCCAGCAGGCAGTAGTCGTCGGGCGACACATATTTCCTAAAGTACCGGACCATCCAGTCTATGGCCGACTTCTGCCCCACCAGCAGAACGTTCCTGGCATAAACCCCGGAACGCTGGCGTAATAAAAAATAACGGCGCAACAGCAGACGATAAGCGCTTAAGATCAGCGCGCTGAGTAGCATGAATGAAACCACAAATAGCCGGCTTGCATCAAAGCCCTTCAAAGCAAATGTGACCATTGTCACCAGGCTGAGGCCTGATAGTGCGGCCAGCACGCTCACCACAATGATGCGCATCCGAGACTGGTACAACAGGCGTCCATAGTCAGGAAACGCCAACAACACCAGCAAGGCGGCCGCCAGCACAGTCAAATAAATCCAGAACAGATCGCGCAGCGGGGGCATTTGCCCCGCTACAGGCGATAACAGTGTAAAAAGGCCGGGAAAATATAATAATTTACCCGGTTCCATCCACGTGTGCAGGATCGGCACGAGGGAATACGCGCTTAAAAAAGCGAGCCATAAAGCTACCGCATCCAGGAGCCAGAAGAAACGACGAGGGATCATTATAGGAGTCCTTCAACACGATCTAATGTATCGCCAAGAGATGGGAAATTATGCAGAGAGTACATCTCCAAAATTCCCTTTCACTCACGAATGGAGTCGAAAAGCTTGAGATAGCTCTCAGTAACGCTTTCCCAATTGTAATAAGTTGTAACACGCGTTATTGCCTTCTCTCTAAGAGCAGCCACAATTTCTGCATGAGCATCAAGGAAATCCAACTGTTCAACAAAGTCATCCGCTTCAAGATCAAAAAATCGCCCAAACTCCCCGTTCCCCAACATTTCCTTATTAAAAGGCGTATTGAGAGCCAATACACAGCAGGAATTTGCCAGAGCTTCCAGCATTGTAGGGTTTGTTCCACCTACAGAATGACCATGAATATAACAATAGGAGTATTTATAGAACTCGTACAAACTTTTCCGGTCCGCGACATGCCCTAAAAAAAGAACGCGCGGATCATCGATTTTTCTAATCTCAGATTCGTATGCTGAATTGTAATAATTCTTACCAAGCACAACAAGAGGTCTTTGCGATTGGCTCTGTAAATAATTCTGTATGATAAACAACGGGTTATTTTCTGGGACAAATCGGGTTACCAACAGATAATAAGAATAAACACTCAGCCCAAACTCTTGAATCGTTTCCGGGTCATGATCATTCCTTACTTCTGCTCCGTATGAAATCATTATAGGCTGCCGATGAAACCTTTCCAAGTAAATCCTTTGGATTTCCATAGCATCTGCAATGAGTTCATCAGCCAACTTTACGTTCAAAAAAGCTCCAAGCTGAAACGTACTCTTAGCCAATCGTCCCCACTTGCCACGTTCCCATTCGATACCGTCCAAATGAGTAATGACTTTAATGCCGAAAAGTTTGAGTAATGGAACGAAAATACCCAACCCCAAGTTGAATAGCAAGACTGCGTCAACCCTATCTCGGATCGCATCCAGAATGCTGAGGAAAGAATTCGTCATCGTTCCGAGATTCTTGGTTTCAATACTGCCGACAAATTTCAAACGAACGCCCCGAACCTCGCGCGGCCAATTATTAGTCGTGTACAGGTTTTTACGGCAGTAGATAGTGACAGTGTGACCGGCCACAACCAATCGAGGGGCCAACTCAGTAACGACAGTTTCAAAGCCCCCAAATGCACTGTTTCCAAAGTTCATTCCTTTTGTGCCAATAAAAGAAATTCGCATCTTAATAACCTTCCATTCTCTGGAAAAAATTTTTAAAAACCACAAATTTCTGCTTCCGCCATTTTGCGTTCTGCGGTTCTTCATGGCTGGAATGACAAAACACCTCCATCGGGTACCCCGTGGACACAATTCGCCGTAAAATTACATCCACAGCGGTCTCAAAACCACCGTAATTCGCAGGGACTCCATGCATGCCGCAGAATGCTATTTTATTATTCAACTTCTCTCCAAGATATCAATCATTTGATTGGCTTTATGTTCCCATGTGAATTCAGCAGATAAACCATCATGGCTCTTTTGTCCCTGAATACACTGTTGAATCAGATCAGAAAAACTTTTATACTCCGTCGCTATATTAACCCAATTCGATAACATTTCAGCCCCATTGCCGTTGGTGGCAACAATGGGCTTGTTGGCAGAAATATATTCATATAACTTGATGGAATCCCCGCCATGTTCCCGTTCGTTAATATGATAAGGCAATATGCAAACGTCGAAATTTTTTATATAAGCCGGATAATCATCGTAGTGTTTGTCCCCAAGATAATGGAAATTGCGCCTTGAAATAATCTTTTTAAATTTATTAGAATCCAATATTTCGCCAATCATAACAAAATGCAGGTCGGGGTTTTCCGCAGTAAGATAATTTACCAGGTCTTCATCCAGCAAATGGGATATTTTCCCCCCAAACCCAATGATCGGTTGTTTTATATTCTTCATGTCATGGGGAATTTTATATTCTTTTTGAAAAAGCTCCGGGTCGACGCCGTTTCGGATTACAATGCTTTGCGCCACATGAAAATTGCCTTGAAAATATTCCTTGTTCTTGTCTGAATTCGTAATCCACGCTTGACAGACTGTTTGATATGTCCGGTAGGCTTTGTGTATATCGAGTATGTATTTTGAAAAAGCGGGAAAACGCGTCCAATTATCCCAAGCATCAAAAACAAGCCTGCTATCGGGAGCCTTTCCCCGAATCTCTTCACAGAGCAAATAAGCATATATGCTCAAGCTCATGACATGATATTCGGGCATATCCAACACATCACATGCTTTAAATACACCGCGCATAAAATTCCCGATCCCATACGAGGAAAAATACCAACGACGGCCAAGCAAAATGTTTTGCATTATTTGATTTGAAAGATAGTCCAAAACATAAATCTTTTCGCTCACCTGCGCGAGATTAAGATTACTTGTTCGGTATATCGCAGTGCCAGGGGTTCTCCAGGACGTCCTTCTTAAGACAGCTTCTGCCCAGGTAATCGGGCGGTTAATCACCAGCACTTTTTGAACTCTCTTGTTTTTACCGAAATGCTCAATAAAGTGCAAGTCCCGCGTCCGGGCGCCAAAGCGAGTATATTTCCGCCAGTCATGGAAAGGGATAGTAATCAAATTCATCCCATTCTCCTGCTTGCAGAAAATTCCCGGGAGCCATAAGAATTATAGGTAACACCCATAAATAAAAAAGTAATGACATTCGCGGGAAAACTGTCCAGCGCACCACCTGAGAGACCATTAATAAATAAAACCGATGAAGCTATCAAGCCCAGATGATAAATGGTTCTTAATCCATCAGCTTGAGCGCGAAGCGCCGATCTTCTATTGCCCAACAGCCAAATAACCCAAATTGCAATAAAAGCAAACAAACCCAATAGCCCGGTTTCAAAATAGACTTTTATGAACATATTGTGAGAAGTAATAAACTCGCCTTTTGTAAAATATACACCCAACGTATCCCCGGCGCTACCCATTCCATAGCCCCAGAACCAATTATCCTTCAATTTTTCGAACGCATAATCATATACTTCAAACCTCCCCAAGAAGCGCTGATCTGCCAGAATCCGATCAGGGGAAAGAGATTGAAATAGCGGACCAACAACCGGGCTGTTATAAGCATACACAAAGGCGGGTACGAGAAAAAGCGCTAATCTAAGAAAAACATAAAACCGCCTGATGGTGAAGAAAAAAAGCATAAAAATAAGCAAAAAAACCACAATAAGGGCAACGAGATTGATACGGGTACCGCTTAGAAACACACTGCCCGCCCCCAATGCGGCAGTCAGTAAATAGATCCATTTCTTTTCATTTGCGTAAAAAAACATTCCAATCGCGAAAATCGTATTCCCAAAATACCCCAGCGTAAAAGGGCTGGAAAAAAATGAAGTGGCGCGACTTCTACCAAATATGGTGAGCGTGGAAATACCCGCATTATTTCTCGCCGCCATCAAAGCATCAAAGCTCGACGGAAAAAAAATCTGTTTGAAGGCATATAAGCAGATCGGCATCGCGGCGATCAGAACAAATCGAAACAATGACCTGATGGTTTTTTCGTCCCAATTTAAATAGGTCCCCACTACGAGAGCGATCAAATACAGCGACGTTTTTCGGAATCCCTCCAGCCCCAAACTCAGCGATGGGATATTGGGATTAAATATTTGGATGATCGAAATCGTTAAAAATAAATACGCCGCCCATCTCAACCTTATCACCTGCGAGGATTGTCTCGATGGGTATTTAATAAGGTTGTGAAGGATCAGGATTGTCAAAATCAAAACAAATATAATATCGGGAAGCAGTTGAATATATCTGTTATTTAAAACTTGCCTCAACAATGGAGCATATAATGCAGCAATGATTGCCGCTTTGACCATCCAGTCTGTCCTAATCTTTATCATTTCGTTTTCAAAAGCCTCTGCAATTCACATCAGATAATTGTTTGCGCCATTTCCGAAATACTCAGCACATCAATTCTGTATAAACCTGTTCCAGTTTTCTCACTTCAACTTCTATGTTGTGCTCTTCCAGCATATACTTTCTACCCGCCACACCCATTTCCTGCCAGGCTTCAGAATTAGATAGAAACCAATCCAATTTATCTGCCAAAGCCATTGTATCCTTTTCTTTTACCAGAAATCCTGTTACGCCATCCCGAACGATATGTGGAATATCAGCATGATAGGTAGACAAAACAGGTAAACCAGAGGCCTGCATTTCTATAAGTGTGGTCGGCGCGCCGCCTTCAGTATCACCATTTCTGGCAGTAATACTGGGCGACATAAAAATATGAGCCTGCCTGGCTTCAGTAAGGTAATTAGAATAGGATTGCGCGCCCAACAAATGAACACGTTTGGTAATCCCCAATTTTGATATTTCGGCTTCCAGATTTTTTCGTAATGGGCCATCGCCCGCAATTCTGAGTTGGGCGGACGACCATTTGGAAGATATTTTCGCAAAAGCCCTGATCGCGTAAATGAAGCCCTTTTTTTCCACGAACCGTCCAGCCATAAAAATATTTACAGGAGAACGCCCGTCCCATTGACGAGGTTCAAACTCAATATTTGACAAGTCCACTGCAATATGCTGTATGATGATCTTCCCACTAGGGCACCCCAATTTTCCAAGTTTTTCAGCCATTGTTGAACCCTCAACCAAAAACTTATCAGCTTCCTGAAAAAGAAGACGATAAGCCTTCCGCCAGGATCGTCGGGTTGGCAATGATGACATGTCAAAACCATAAAATGTAACAACCAAAGGTAAATTCAAGCGACGCTTCAATGCCAATGCCTGATACCCAACATGCCCAAAGTGAGCATGTAATACTTCTGCACCGCAATTCCTAAGCATACCAGCATATTTTTCAGTAAGCGGGTAAGGATCAGCAGCAAAACGGAAGATCAAGCGATTCCGAAACCAGCGAATTACATGCGGCTGCTTCACGAGAAAAACATCTTTCAAAGGAAACAAATCCAGGTTAACGAGATGTTGCGCAATGACAACAGGATGAGTCGCTGACATCTTGGAGAGATATTGATAGATAAAGGTTTGTGAAAGAGGCGAATACTCATCCATTAAGTGGGCTATTACAGGAATCGACATTTCGATTATGCTTCTAAAGTATGTAAAAAATAGGCTGGCTGATCATGAAAAAATCCCATCTTAACGTTCCACACCCTGAGCATTTTTTACGAATCCACCTAGCCGCCACAGTTCTTTGAGTTGCTCGCGACTCACCAGCCAGCTCATAACAGCATAAACCACCATCCCCACCCCAATAGATAATCCCAATACCCACTGATCGGATAATTCACGCGGCAAAAAATACTGAAACAACATCACTGCCAAAAACATAACAAGGCTATTAAAAAAAGGCTTGTAGAGCGCTTGAATAAAATATATAAACTTTAAGTCTATCAAACTAAAAGGAATAGTAATACTGGGATACAAGAGAATTACTACAGCAATGGCATACGCCACGGCTACGCCCACGACACCCCATTGCAAGCCAATGATAAAAGCAATCACCACAAACATTCCCGAGCCAATGCCCCAACGAAACAGCCAGTCTGTGCGACCCTTTGCCTGATAAATGAACCCTGTAGGCGCATTGATAGATTGAAGCAATCCAATTGGGGCAAAAATCATAATCAGTAAAATAGCAGGGCGCCAATTTTCGCCAAAAATGACCAAAACAAAGGGGCTTGCCAGAACCAGTACCCCAAACATCATCGGAAAAACAATGAAGGCAATGGTTATCATAACTTTTAAATAAGCGGTGGAAAAACGGTGATTGTCATCTTGCATGCCAGAATAAACTGGATACATCACCCGCCCGATAACAGAAGAAATATTTTGGAGTGGAAACAAAAGAATACGGTATGCCAGAGTATAGTATCCCAAATCCTGCGCGCCAAGATAACGCCCTATTAAGAAATAATCGGCGTTACGAGAAAAATAGTTGAAAATGTTAAACCCGACTAAGTTTAAACTAAAACTGCTGACGGATTTAACTTCATCCCAGTGAAAAACCCGCTGGGGTCGCCAGGAACTTGAGAACCAAAGAAAAATCGTTGTTATAGAAGCCGTTATTAACGATTGAAAAACCAGGCTCCACACACCAGCGCCATACGATGCCAGCGCAATTCCAACTATTGCGCCGCAAAGGACCGCGCTGACCTCGACCCTTGCCAAAGCCTGAAAAGCCAACAAGCGCTGCAACAAGGCTTGCTGCAATATGCTCAGGCTCGAAATAAAGAAACTCAACGAAAGCACTTGCAAGATGGCGACCACACCCGGTTCATGATAGAGCAAACCGCCGAGCGGCGCGCTGAAAAACAAAACCGCCATTGCCAACATACCGAAGCCCACATTCACCCAGAAGATGCTCGACAGCAGAGCCTCGGAAAGTTCCTTTTTCTGGATAATGGCGGCGGTGGTGCCCAGGTCTTTGAATATTTCAATAAACCCAATTACCACCATCGCCATGCCAAGCAAACCAAAATCGGAAGGAGCCAGCAAACGGGCAAGTATAATGGTTGTCAATATCAATGTCCCCTGCCTGCCCGCTTGTGATAATGCGCTCCACTTAACACTGGAAACGGCTTGGGCACGAAGGGTCATAATTTTCTAGTAACCATATCTGGTAGTCTCTTGGGGATAGGGGTTAGTTTTATTGCGAATTTAATAATTATGCAACGTTCTCATTCCAATCCTGCTATCATTTTCCTTCCAACCAATAACCTGAACAAAACAAAAGGAATTCGTTCTGATGGACATATCACAATATGACCGTCCATTAAAGGGACACTAACACCAATATCTTCAATCTTGCATTGAGATATCCTTCGATCATTAACACAAACTATTTTCCTGACCGCCAACCCATTCTGTAATCGAACTTGACCAGTTTGTTGATAAACATTTAATACTTCTTGTATTTTTTTCGACGGGGAAATCGTAATCAAATCTAAATACATGCTGCTAGGATAATAGCTGGCCTGGATTTCTTCGTTCAGCATGACACTTTCGCTATTCATCAAACAATTATATACTTCACAAATATGCTTAGAGCTAATATCCACCACTCGTTTAGCGGTATTCGGTAGCGTCTCATCGCCAAAGGTCTCTACCTTCCCCTGATAAATAACTTTGCCTGTGTCAATTCCTAAATCAATTTCATGAAAAGAATACCCAATATAAGGCTCTTTATTATACCATTGCCAAAACATAACATATTTTCCCTTATACGCTGGCAGTGGGGAATAATGATAATTAATTATTTTTTGCTTTGCTAGTTTTAATCCTTTTTCATTTAATAATTGGTCGCAGCCTGCCACTAGTATATAGTCAGATTCCGAATGGGCATACATTTGTTCTGGTAAACCATTGTTGATATCATAATCCTTGGGAATAATATAAGGTATGCCATGAATCCTGCACAATGTTTTACAACTATTCGTTATAAAAATATTTCTTAGTGATTTTAATGCCCGAAATATAATTCCGTAATCAAAAGATTTCCCATATAGTTTTTCCCATTTTTTTCTTGATATTCTAGCGTCAACAAACCAAATAATATTTATCCCTTCACAACCTAGGGACTTTAACAACATAGAATAAGAAATATAGTTGAATTCTTCGCCAATTATTCCAATATTCACAATATCACTCCCGGGAAATTAATACATTGCTTGACAGCAATATCTGCGTTGGGACATCCCACAACCTCTCGTATTGCCGGGTGGGTATGACTTACAAACCAGACGCCAATGTTTACACCAGGGTTCTTAAGCGCCCAATAGGTGTTCTGCTTTTTTTCCGGCTCAACAAGAATCGGATATCTTAGATAAACCGGCGTTGAATTCGGTATCACAAGAGGAGGAGTATAACCGTTATTTTGACACCATTGGTCCCAAAGTTTAGCGGTTTCTCTTCTTTTCCTGTTGTAATCGTCAATCTTCCGAAGTTGATTCAGTCCCAACGCCGCAACTGGGGCGGGCATTCTCCTTCCGTAATGTTCTGGGCGATTCCCCTCTTCTTCCTCACGTGTTGTGGATACTTGATATTTACTCGCATACCGAAGGCTGGTCAAATCACCAAGCCACCAACGCCCTGGGTGTTTGAACTGGTAAAAGTTTATTATCACATTATGGAGAAGCTTGTCAATCCATACATCATCAGCCAGGGGAGCTTGATCATAGTACTCCTTGATCTTTGCGGCAAGGTCGTCGTCGTTGGTTACTGCAAGGCCTCCCTGAGTAGTGTTAAATATTTTCGATTGTTCACTGGAATAAAAAGCGCAATCACCGAAATTACCGACTTTTCTCCCCTTGTATTCTGCTCCAGTAGCATGAGCACAATCTTCAATTACTTTCAGACCGCATCGCTTTGCTAGATTAAGAATAGCCTCGAAGTCCCGACAAACCAAGCCATAGAGGTGGTGTAACAAAATGGCACGTGTCTTGGGTGTGATTTTTTTCTCCAGTTGTGTGATGTCCAGACCATAAGTGTCTAGTTCAATATCGCAATAGACTATATCGATCCCAGCATAATTAAAGGCATTGGGGACGACAACACAAGTGTATCCAGGCAAGATGACTTCATCACCGGGTTGCAACCCCAAGGCATAAATACATGCGCTCAAGGCAACGCGCCCGCCCATGAATGCAAATACATGCTTAGACTGATTCCAACGCACGAACTCGCTCTCGTATTGCGCAACAATGCTTTGATCTCTCCATTGCCTGCGGTCTTTCAACCATTTTTTTGCAATGGTCACATCGTCTTGGTCCAGAGTCGCGGAAACTAGCGAGGGAGTTGTAAGCGACCGCCCAGAGATTAGGTTCAGAATATTTTTAGCTTGGTTTCGGCCTACACGGTAAATTAACCTAGGCCAATTTTTCAATATCGTAACATCCTGTTTTGCCGTATGTTCGGTTTCATTAATCACTGGGGATGCTCAATAACTTCGAATTCCAATATTGCATCAATAACCTGCTGCTGATCGATTTCGCTCAAGCTGTTGTAAAACGGCAGACGCAAAAGACAATCGCTGATGTTCTCTGTCACTGGACAGTCACCCGGCTTTCCGCCAAAGGTGACTCCCATATTGGATAGATGTAACGGCAGGTAATGGAATACACTCTGAATACCATGTTGTTTTAGATGAGCTATCATGGCCTGACGATGTTCCAGGGAAGGCAGCAGCATATAAAACATATGATAGGGCTGTTCACAGTATTCCGGGATGGTCGGCAAACGAACGTTATTCTCTTCAGCCCAATCTTTCAGATGGTGATCGTAGTATTCCCATACACGCCTGCGTTTGGCTTGTATTGCCTCGTGAACCTCGAGCTGTCCATACAAAAATGCTGCCAGGATATCGGAAGGGAGGTAACTCGAGCCAATATCCACCCAGGTATATTTATCCACCTGACCCCGGAAAAAGCGACTGCGATTTGTTCCTTTTTCCCGAATGATCTCAGCACGTTCAATATAACGCGAATCGTTGATCAGTAGCGCGCCCCCTTCTCCGCAAGAAATATTTTTTGTCTCGTGAAAACTCTGTGTTGCCAAATTTCCGATAGTACCGAGATAACGGCCTTTGTATTTACCAAATAACCCATGAGCATTATCTTCAACAACAGAAAGCCCATATTGGCTGGCAATTTCCATAATCGTGTCCATTTCGCAACTCACCCCAGCGTAATGAACAGGCAGGATAACCCTGGTTCGCGGAGTGATTAACTGTTCAAGGAGGGTTTCATCTAAATTTAGGGTGTCGGAACGGATGTCGCAAAAAACTGGACTGGCGCCTCGCAAGACAAATGCATTAATGGTGGAGACGAAGGTAAACGACGGAATAATCACTTCGTCTCCCGGCTTGATATCCAACAGTATCGCTGCCATTTCCAGGGCGTGGGTGCAGGAAGTAGTCAACAAAACTTTGGGGATGCCAAGCGCTTGTTCCAACAAGGAATGACATTTGCGGGTAAATGGGCCATCGCCTGATAGGTGACCTTGAGCGATCACTTCAGCCATGTAAGCTTGTTCGTTTCCTTCAACGCCAGGCCAATTGAAAGATATATTGCGCAATTGGTTTATCATTTTCTCTCCAACTTGATCCAGTCTATAACGATGCACGGCTAGCAGGCTGTCAGAGAACCCTGAAAAGTTGCCTTTAGGCTTTGCCAGATTGAGACGCTTCTTCTTCGCTCCGACAACCTGCTAGAAAGTATTCGCTTCATCAATACGCCCCATCCCTGCTCAACACCACCCACACGGTGCGAAGCAGAATGTATATATCCAGCCAAAAGGACCAGTTATGGATATAATATTGGTTAAAAAAACGCGTTCTTTAACGACGGCAAAATGGACAACTGCATTATCCATTTCCAGCATTGCAACCTGACGCGTAATTTGAAAAGCAGTTCACTGGTTTCGATCGGGTCATTTGTCCAACCTCTCCACGCCCTTGCGCGCTTCCGCGTTCTGTGGATCAATCTGTAAGGCCTGACGGTAGGCATACAGGGCCTGGTTTTTATCCCCGGCCCACTCGTAAATATTCCCTGCGCGGGCATAGTAACCCGCGTTGGGCGGTGCTATCAGCGCCAACGCCCGCTCTATGGCAACAATCGCCTGCGCAGATTGCTCGTTCAATCGGTAGGCTTGGGCAATCTCATAATACGCGTATCCGAAATCAGGAAAGCGCGTCAACGCTTCCTGGTATACCGCCAGCGCCAACGCCAGATTCCCAGCCTGCCGGGCGGCATTGCCTCGCGCTACATACCACCCCGGATTATCTGGATGGAGTGCCAAGGCCTGCGCAAACCACGCGTCGGCTTCCTCGAACCGTTTCTCGCGCGTCAGCGCCTGGGCAATGGCAAGTTGTCCGTTTCCTTGACTGTTCGGAGCGTTGATTGCCCCTTGAAATTCACTCATCGCCGCCTGCAGGCTATCGCCGCGTTCATATCTTGCCCATCCGAGGCCGATATGGGCCGCCCAGTCATCCGGGGCCTGAATAATTACGCTTTCATATGCTGTTATCGCTTCATCCCAGCGTTTCTGAGCTCGCAGAGCATCGCCCAAACGGCGGGACCATGCCAACCAGGACCTGGAATTCGGAAGGGCCGCCAGAGATTGTCGCAACACATTCTCCGCCATGCCATAATCCGGTTTGCTACCCAGCAGGAAGTTCACCAACGGCAGGGTACCTGATTCCTTGTCCAATCTCCAGGCGGCCTGGTATGCCATCAGTGCATCTTCCAGACGTCCGGCCTGTCCCGCCTGCGAGGCAACCCGCAACAACGAAGCAACATCCCCAGCCTGCTGCCAGATTGCCAGCGCTCCGGCAAAGTCGCCTTGTGCTGCGAGAGCGTCTGACATCAAGCGCATGGCAAGTGGGTCGCTCTGGGCGGCCTGCGAAGCGATGAGCGTCTCGGCCAGGGCCGGATTGCCGGACTGCAATGCGGCTTTGGCCTGCCAGAACTTTGCGCGAGCGTGCCCGGCGGGCGGGTCTGTGAGCGTGGATTGCGCCGCAAGCGGGTCGAGCGCATGGCGGTTGTATTGCAATGACCAGGCGTTGATCTGCCAGGCCTGGCGCGCTGGTGACAGGCCCATCAGGGCCACGGCTACAACAGCCAAAAGAGACAGCATGGAAGGGACGCTTTTATGGGACATGAGAAAGGATGAAGGATAGAGGAAAGGATGAACGCTTCGCGTGAAGGATGAAAATCAGTTAGTTTCAGCCAGGAATTTTTCGATTTCCCGAAGCACAAGCGCTATATCTGCCTGCGGCTCACCTTTGAGCGGAGAGGAGAGGACATTTCCCTGATCATCATGATGATGGTGAGGATAGGTTTTCAAACTGCGAAATTCCTCTTTGTTGTCCCAGCGCAGGAGGGGACGATCTTCCTTAAACAGTTGGTAAGCGTAATCCACGTGACTCGCATTCGAATAAACGCGTGCCTGGAACCTATGCCCCTGTGGAAATTCCGCGCGTACCTTGAAGTAGAATTGGCCGGGAGAAAATTCCCTGGTTTCAAGGATCGTTGTCTGTTCACACAAGGGATGCGATTGCAGGATGGCTGTCAACGCCCCCAACATGGCCGGTAAAGTCGTCACGCCCCGACCTCCTGGCGCAGTCCCAGCCAGTTTTCCAGCAGTTCGCGGGCGGCTTTCCAATCCAGCCAGTCATCCTCCTCCTGCATTACGGCCGCGTTCAGGTTTTGGAGTTGTTCAGACGGGAGCGCCTTTTTTTCAAGCAATACAGAGCGTTCATGCAGGTATTGGTGGAACTGCTGAAAATTCATCCCGTACTTGCGCTCGAATTGAAAAACTTCCTCCTGTAAAACAGCCATCTGGCGCAGAACATAATCGCGCACCAGTTCCTGGAGGGCTTCTTCTTCCGATGCAAAGATATTGCGTTTGATTAATGCTTCAACCTGGGTGGTCATGTCATTTCTCGCTTTCCATACGCACGATTATACCGTATCCATCAAGCGTGGTCAGTTTCGCCGATGCTGCGCACGCATTTTAGCCCACCAGAGTTTCAGGTCCGCGCGAGAAGGTGCGAGGGGAAAGGATGAAGGATGAAGGCGGAATTAGGAATGATGAATTGAAGACTTGCCCTGACGGTTCGCTCTTCGCTCACCGTGTCGAAGTGATGAAGGG
The DNA here is from genome assembly GCA_030680155.1 of Anaerolineales bacterium. Lineage (GTDB taxonomy): Bacteria > Chloroflexota > Anaerolineae > Anaerolineales > Villigracilaceae > Villigracilis. Next base: position 985 of record JAUXWL010000142.1, on the reverse strand, counting down.
TGAAGTAGGGTCACGTGGTATTCCAAGCATCCGCCCTTTCGACATCCCGCATCGCGAAGCGTGTCGAAAGGATCAACCTGTTATGACCACAACGAACCTTTTTACTCTCCCCCGCAGCAATCAAGCTCGTTGTCTTTTTCTTTCAGTCTGTCCGCTGGGCAATTCCAATTGGGGAAAGGGCTTGTCCTGAGTTCATCGAAGGGCTGAAGGATAAAAGACGGAAGACGGAGGGAAAAGGATGAACGCTTCGCATGAAGGCCTGTCCTGACGCAAAGCTTGTCGAAGGGATGAAAATGCCCCCTTGCGCGAAAAATCAATCGGTCGTGGAGTCGTCCACCAACCGAGCGCGGATTTCCTGCGGAACTTTTAGGCGCAATTCGGGATACTTCTCGATAAGGCGGGAAATGTCTGCCAGGTCTTTCTGCCGTTTACTCCCCCTTCGTTGTGGATCCAGGGCGGCCCAAATCTTTCCTTGTAAGACATCTTCGATGCTGGCGACCGACAATGCCATGCCAAGCACCGTCTGCATGGCTGCCCGCTCGACAAATGAACTGTATCTTCCGTCCGTCTGGATTTGTACCCTGAGATCGGATCCGGACATTGCGACATTCAAACTATGTGGAAAGCGCTTTATGTCAAAATGCAACTCAAGGAGCGCTTCCACCTGCTCCAATTGGTCAACCGCAACGACCAGATCCAAATCAAGACTTACCAATGGCTCCACATAAGCATTGACAGCCTGCCCGCCAATAACGCAAAACCGAATCCCTTGCTCATTCAAAAGGGAAATCAGGTTTTCGAGCAGGTTGGATTGATCCATTGTAATCGTTTTCCAAAAAGTTAAGGCTTGCATTGTTTCTCGGTGTGTACGCAAAACATGTCAGGCAATTTGCTCCCTGCGCCGTACCCATTCTGGGCACTTTCCCCGGCGCAGGGTTTCCCTCGCAAAACGCCGCCGAGGACGGCGGCTTGAGCGACTGCCGCT
>JAUXWL010000129.1 GCA_030680155.1 Anaerolineales bacterium | reverse complement strand
CGGACTCATGAAGTCGCCGATGGCGGAACCTTCACGTAAAAATTCAGGGCAGGAGACCACGGCAAATTCCACATGCCTGGACTGGGCGCCCTTTACAATGTCTGCCACCCAGTCACCGGTCCCGATCGGAACCGTGGATTTATTGATGATGACCAGCGGCGCGGTCATGTGTTCCGCAATGGATTTGGCGGCGGCGGCCACGTATTGCAAATCTGCCGAGCCGTCTGATCCTGAAGGAGTACCCACGGCAATGAAAGCGTACTCTGCGCCTTTGAGGGCATCTTTGTATGAGGTGGTAAAAGTGATGCGCCCCGCGTTCATATTGCGCTTCACCAATTCATCCAGCCCGGGTTCGTAAATGGGCATGATGCCCTTTTTGAGGTTCTCCACGCGCTCTTGATTCACATCCAGCGCAGTCACCTTGTTCCCCAGGTCGGCAAAACAAGCCGCTGTCACCAGGCCGACGTATCCCACGCCGACAACACAAATATGTTTCATAGGTTTTCCTCTTGTAACGAAAAGATTTAATTTCTCAGGCGCCCCGTTGCATCCAGCCATTCACAGTTTCCAACATGTCCAGCAGATCCATGGGCTTGGCAATGTAATCGTCACAGCCCGCATCCATGGCGCGCTGACGATCTCCGGGCAGGGCATGCGCAGTCAGGGCGATCAACGGAATGGAAGAGGTTTGCGTGTTCTCTTTGATCAGGCGGGTTGCTGTCCAGCCGTCCATTTCAGGCATCGAAAGATCCATGATGATCAGGTCGGGGTTTTGCTTGTTCGTTGCGTTCACCCCGTCGCGCCCATTCATCGCCAAAAAAGTCTCATACCCATCCTTTTCAAGGATGAACCGCACGAGTTCGTAGGTATCCATGTTGTCTTCGATGATGAGGATGCGCCCTTTGCTCATACGCTTAAATATACTACAAAGTAGGGATGTATATAATGCCGGGTGCGCTAAAAGTTTGCAGATGAGTTTGCTCCCTTCGCCGTCCTCGGCGAAGGATTTACCTGCAACACGCCGCCG
>JAUXWL010000123.1 GCA_030680155.1 Anaerolineales bacterium | reverse complement strand
TTCTGGCATCAGTCAGCGATACAGGTGCAGGTGGGGCAGATGGTGGACAAAGGGGAGGTTATCGGTCTGGTGGGAGCGACGGGGCGTGTGACCGGGGCACACCTGCATTGGGAGTTATGGGTGAATGGCATCCAGGTGGATCCGCTCGACTGGTTGAACCAGCCCTACCCGTAGGAGGATGCGTTGCAGTCCATCCATGAATATGCTACACTCTTGAAAAGGATTCTCCAAAAACCATGAGCAACCTCGTTAATTTCCTGAAGCAAAGCGATATCTTCTATCAGTTCACGCCCACTCAATTGGAGTTGGTCGCCAATCTTTGCCAAGAGGTTGTCTTTAATGCGGACGAGGTGATATTTAAGGAAAATAGCAGCAGCAAGGAATTGTATGTCATCGTGCTGGGCGAGGTGGATATTCTAATCAATCGCGACACGACAGGTTCATTGAAGAAGAATGGCACAACCATTGCGCGTTTGCGGCGTGGACAGTCATTCGGGGAAGTGGCGTTAGTAGATGAAGGACTGCGCTCCGCCTCGGCACATGCGGCACAAAAGGACACCCGCCTGTTGGTCATTCCACGGGACAAGATCATCATGCTGTGTGAGACGTATCCTCAACTGGGATACCGCTTGATGTACAACCTCGCAGCGGACCTTGCCATGAAAATCCGCAACACGGATCTGCGTATCCGCGAGCAACTTCTGTATAAGCCCCACACCAAACCACAATAAGAATACTCCCCAAAATATTACGAGGCGCAGAACTTGTCGGCCGGGTACACAGGATTTATCCGCAGTCTGTTAATTGGGTTAAACATCCAGTCCGAAGAGTCTAAACGGGTGAATGTTCAGATTTTGGAAACTGAGCGTGAAAACACCCTGTAAGAGAGCGTTTCTTAAGTCAAACCCTAAGGGTTCGTAAAAGAATAACTTCCCGCGCCTATTCATGCGAGGACGTTTTTCCCTCACCCTAACCCTCTCCCGAAGGGAGAGGGGACTCCCTTCCCCTTTCGGGGGAAGGGCTGGGGAAAGTGCCCCGAAGGGGTATG
>JAUXWL010000120.1 GCA_030680155.1 Anaerolineales bacterium | reverse complement strand
AGGACTTTAATATGACATCGCAAACCTTAACAAAAGTGGATCACTCCGCATTCAAAACCAATCAACTGGTTATCATCACGTTGAACATTCTGGCGTTCGTGCTCAACCTGCCCATCTTCGCTGCTGTGGTTGCGGTTGCCATGGGCATTGGTTCGCTCATCAAAAAACCCGGCTTCGGATTTGTGTACACGTCCCTGCTCAAGCCGCGCGGGTGGATGAAACCTGATGTGTTGGATGACAACCCCGAACCGCATCGCTTCGCCCAATTTGTTGGATTTCTCTTCATGACGGCTGGCTCGGCCGCGCTGTTCCTCGGCTCCACGCTTCTCGGCTGGACCCTGGTCTGGGTCGTGGTTGCCCTGGCAGCGCTCAACGCCTTTGCCGGATTCTGCGTGGGCTGCGCCATGTACTACTGGCTGGCGCGTTTCGATCTGCCTGGCTTTGCCAAACAACCGCCCGCGGGAACCTTCCCCGGCATGAAGCCAAAGGTAGGAACAACTGCATGAGTTTTGATCTCCTGTTGCGTTTTATCATCACAATCGGTATTATATTCTTTGGGTTGGGTGTGTATTGGTTTGTGAACCAGCGCCTGTTGGCGCGCGCGCAAAACCAGACCAGTTCCCTGCCCGAGCCGTTGCAAAAGAAGCCCACCATCGTCTATTTCACCACGCCCGATTGCGTGCCCTGCAAAACCGTTCAACGTCCCGCCCTGCAGAAGCTGATTGATTTATTTGGTGAGAAACTTCATGTCATTGAAATTGATGCCACCGAACGCCCCGACCTTGCGATAGGCTGGGGCGTGATGAGCGTGCCGACCACCTTTCTGCTGGATGAAAAAGGTATGGCGAAGTACGTCAATAATGGAGTGGCGCGGCTGGAGAAGTTGTTGGAGCAGGTGAAGAATTTGTAATGCTTGACAATGGACGACGGACGATAGACCATGAAACGTTTTCCATCGTCCGTCGTCCACCGTCCACCGTCTATCGTCTATCGTCGAAATATTTTTTTAGGAGACCCAATCTACATGACCGTTTTACGAATCCCAACTCCGCTGCGTGCCTATACCAGCGGACAATCCGAAGTCAATGTGAGTGGCGCGAATATCGCCGAAGCGCTCACCGATTTGACCGCGCAATTCCCCGCCATCAAGCCGCATCTCTTCAACGAAGGCGGCGACTTGCGTCCGTTTGTCAACCTTTTTGTGGGTGAGCACAATATCAAGGATTTGCAGGGTGTGAATACACTCATCAAGGATGGTGATAAGGTGATGCTGATTCCGTCCATTGCAGGTGGAGTAGCCCCATCCCCAGCCCTTCCCCGACGAGCGGGGAAGGGAGTCGAGTCTCCCCTCTCCTGTTTTGGAGAGGGTTAGGGAGAGGGAAAAATTATGCTTCCCGAATTAAGTCACGAAGAAATTATGCGCTACTCGCGTCACCTGCTTATCCCCGAAGTGGGGTTGGAAGGTCAGCGCAAACTGAAGAATTCATCCGCGTTGATCGTGGGCACGGGCGGGTTGGGGTCGCCTGTTTCGTTGTATCTGGCTGCGGCGGGTGTGGGGCGCATCGGTCTGGTGGACTATGACGTGGTGGATAAATCCAACCTCCAGCGTCAGGTCATTCATGGAACGTCCAGCATCGGACAGTTGAAAGTGGAAAGCGCCAAAGCCAAACTGTTGGATTTGAATCCCGACATTCAAATTGACGTGTACAACGAGCCGTACACCTCCGAGAATGCGCTGCGCATCGCCAAGGACTACGACATCATCCTCGATGGCACGGACAATTTCCCCACCCGCTACCTGACCAATGATGTGGCGGTCTTCCTCGGCAAGCCGAATGTGTACGCGTCCATCTTCCGCTTTGATGGGCAGGTGAGCGTGTTCTACGCCAAAGAGGGACCGTGCTATCGCTGTCTCTTCCCCGAACCGCCCCCGCCGGGACTCGTCCCTTCGTGTGCGGAAGGCGGCGTGCTGGGTATTCTGCCCGGTACCATCGGCACGCTGCAAGCCACGGAAGCCTTGAAAGTTTTGCTTGGCATCGGTGAACCGTTGATCGGTAAACTGCTTTTATACAACGCGCTGGATATGTCGTTTGATTTTGTGCAGTTGAAGAAGAACCCCAAATGCCGCGTGTGCGGACCGAACGCCGACATCAAGGAATTAATTGATTACGAAGAGTTCTGCGGTGTGCCCGGTCACGATCACGGCGACGAAGGCTCCGCGGGCGAAGGTTTGGACATCACCGCTCCCGAACTCGCTGAACGTGTGAATGCTTCGACTTCGCTCAGCACGAGCCTAAAACTGCTGGATGTGCGCGAACCGCACGAGTTGGAAATTTCCGCCCTGCCGAACGCGGTCAACATCCCGCTGGGACAGTTGGCGAGCCGCCTCTCCGAGTTGAACTC
>JAUXWL010000092.1 GCA_030680155.1 Anaerolineales bacterium | reverse complement strand
GCACCACTTCCAACAGTTCGCGTTTGCTGTTCAGGCTCATCATGTGGCTCCTCCGACAGGCTGTTCTGCCTATCGGAAAGTAACATTTTTCCTGATGCAACGTTACTTCTCAAAGTAACATTTTCCGTGATGCAATTCGCGAGGACAACCGTAACGATCATACTGGTATTCTTGTTCATAAAAATTCTCCTTTTTCTTTATAGTATACGTCCAACAAAAATGGGATGCAAGGCAATTCTGCATCCCATTGGTACTACGGGAGGCAATTCCCTGACTCCATATCTAGCTTCTCAGTTTCGCGCCGACTTCCTTTTCCAGGCGTTTGACGATCTTGTTGCGGATGGCGGCGGCTTCGGCGTCGGTCATGGTCTTGTCTTCGGCTTGATACGTTAGACTGTACGCCAGGGACTTTTTGCCCGCACCGATCTTTTCGTCGCGATACAGGTCGAACAAGCGGATGTCGGTCACGCTTCTTCCGCCTGTTTGCCTGATCAGCGCTTCGACGGTTTCAGCCTGCACTGATTCATCCACGATGATGGCGATGTCTTCGTACATGGACGGGGTTTCGGGGATGGTCTTGATTCCGTATGTTGGATCAATGGAACGCATCACATTGAGATCGAATTCAGCAACAAGCACAGGAGAGTCGCCCAACTCGTATTGCTCCTTCGCCAGCGGATGCAGTTCACCGAACGCGCCGATGACCTGTCCATTCACTTTGACTTCGGCGGCTTTGCCCGGGTGCAGGCTTGAGTAGGAATCTGTCGCAGTGTAGGAAATGTTTGTGAGGCGCAACCCGCTCAACATGAGTTCGATGCGTCCCTTCAAATCGAAGAAGTCCAATGTGGGAGAGTCCTGCACATCCCATGCCGTTGCTTCACGCAGACCGGTTATCGCGATGGCAAGTTTGCGCGGCTCGTTTGGTAATTCATTTTTGATTGGCTCGAAGACCGGACCGATTTCAAAGAACGAGAAGGCTTCGCTATAGCGGATGTTCTTTTCGAGCGAGTCGAGCACGGAGGCGATCAGGCTGCGGCGCAGGACGCTCTTTTCGGGCGCAATGGGATTCGCGAGGCGGACGTATTCATCGTATTGCGTGATGCGTGATTCTTTTTCAACGGAGGTCATGCGATAGGACACAACTTCCTGCAAGCCAACGGCGACGAGCAGGTCGCGCAGATGTTCCTCCCATTCGTGGACGGGATTGCCAACCTGGGGCGGGAGCGCATCTGCCATGGTGGTGGTCGGGATGTTGTCGTAGCCGTAACTGCGGGCAATTTCTTCGAGCACATCCGCAACACCGACGAGACCTTCGCCGATGTCCATGCGGTGAGAGGGAGCCGTAATGCGTAATGCGTGACCCGTAGGGGTAATTTCGCATTTGAATTCGAGGCGCGAGAGAAGTTCTGAAATTCGTTCAAGAGTCAATTCAATGCCGAGCCAGCGTTTGACATCATTGACAGTGATTTCCGCCACTGCATCTTTCGGCGGGAGCGGGTATGCGTCCACGAGGCCGGGAGCGACAGCGCCGCCAGCCCATTCCGCCATGTATTTCAAACCGAGACTCACGCCGCCTTCCGCCATGGCAGGATGCACGCCGCGCGAAAAACGGAACGAGGCTTCGGACGGCAGGTTATGCTGTTTAGCCGTGCGGCGGATGTTGATGAAGTTCCACGCCGCGCCTTCGAGCAGGATGTTGACGGTGCTTGTTCCACGTACGCTTGCTTTGCCGTGTGGCAGCTTTTCATCAGGTTTTGTCTCGATGCCAACAGCATCCAGAACTTCTTTGGAAGCATCATACACTTCGGATTCAGAACCACCCATCACACCCGCGAGGGAGAGTGGACCTTTTTCGTCGCAGACCAGCACGTTCATCGAAGTAAGTGTGCGTGTGTTTCCATCGAGCGTGGTGAGTTTCTCTCCGTCCTTCGCGGCGCGAGTAATAATTTTTATCTTTTTCTTGCCAGCGCGCTGTTTCAACACATCATAATCAAAGGCATGCAGCGGTTCGCCGATTTCGAGCATGGCATAGTTGGTCGCGTCCACTATGTTGTTGATGGGACGAATGCCCGCCAGTTTGAGTCGGCGCTGGATTTGGTACGGGCTGGGTTTGATCTCGACATTGCGGATCAACCCAACTACAAAGCGCGGATTGAGTTCAGGGTCGGTGATTTCGATCTCAACCAATTCCTTCACAGACTGACCACTGGTCACTGATAACTGGTTACTGGTCACTGATAACTGACCACTGCTCTTCTTCAACTCCCGCCCCAACATCGCCGCCAATTCACGCGCAATACCGATGACACTCGCATTGCGCGCCATGTTCGGCAGGATCGAAATATCGAGCACGGCGTCGCCCATGTAATCGGCGAGCGGCATGCCCACAGGAGCGTCATCGTCGAGAATGATGATACCGTCGCTTTCGTCGGTGATACCCAATTCCTTTTCCGAGCATGTCATTGAGTACGAGTCCACGCCGCGGATCTTGGCGCGTTTGAGCGTCATCAAGACCTGACCTTCGGCATGACCATCGTAGAGCGTGGCGCCTTCCTTCGCGTATGCCACCTTGATGGGCTTCTCAAGTTTGCCCGCGCCTTTGAGGTGGAAGATGTTTGGCGCGCCCGTCAGCACGATTTGATCCTGCTGACCATCGTACAGGTCGAGCAGAGTCAACTTATCCGCGTTGGGATGCGCCTTCACTTCGCGGATCTCCGCCACGACAAGTTTCTCCTTGTCCCAGCCGATGCCGTCCGTCTTGAACTCGTGCTTCTCGCCTTCCTTGTAAACAGGCTTGGGCAAGCCGACGTAGAGAATCTCGTCCACTTCCATACCGGCGAGGGTCAATTTACGTGCAATGTCTTCGACGGGAAGTCCATCGAGATCAATGAAATCTTTTAGCCATGAGAGGGGTATTTTCATAAGTTACTCCTTAGAGAGTAGATGAGTAGAGAGTAGATGAGTAGTGAAGTAGTGAAGTAGTAGAAATTAGTGTTCTTCTGGCTCAATGTTGTAGGGTTCGGTTTCTTCGCGAACTTTGTGGTTCGCGCCGGGTTCGTTTTCGCCTTGTTTGCTTTTCTTGAGAAAAGCAATGTAGCCGTTCAACATTTTTTCAATCTCTTCGCCTTCATGTTCCAATTCTTTATATACAGTTTCGGGAATAAACCCAGTTTCAAAACAGAAGGTCAAGTGACTAAGGGTTTCTTCCAGAGAGCCGCGGGCGTTGTAGCAAAAGCGGACATTATCCTGATAATAGAACCGTCCATGCCCTTCCGCGATATTGGCAGAGACGCTGGTTGATGAACGGCGGATTTGCTGATTCAGGCTCCACTTTTCTTCTTGAGGAAGTAAGGGCAAAACCTGCTTGTAAACCTTAACAGCAAAGTCTTTAGCCCGCAACCAAACCTGCAACTTTTTCAAACTTTGAATACTCATTTCATTCTCCTCTACTATTCTCTATTCTCTACTCACTAATCATCTAGAATTGTTCCAGGAATCTCACATCGTTACCCCAGAAGTAACGGATGTCACCGACTTTATTGCGCAGCATGAGCTGACGTTCCGGTCCCATGCCCCAGGCATAGCCAGAGTAAACCTTCGGGTCGTAGCCGCCGTTCATCAGCACGTTCGGGTGAACCATGCCACAGCCGAGAATTTCAAGCCAGCCTGAATTCTTGCAGACCTGGCAGCCCTTGCCGCCGCAGACGAAACATTCCACGTCCACTTCGGCGGACGGTTCCGTGAACGGAAAGTATGAAGCGCGGAAGCGCAGACGCGCGCCTTCACTAAACATTCTCCGCACAAAATCCGCGATCGTGCCCTTTAAATCCGCGAAGGTGATGTTCTTGCCAACGGCGAGTCCCTCCACCTGATTGAACTGCACTTCCGAACGCGCCGTAATCTGCTCATAGCGGAAACACATGCCCGGCAGCGCAATGCGGATCGGAGGCGGGTCTTGCGGATTCGCCGCCGCGAACTTTCGCATCGCGTGGATTTGTCCGGGTGAGGTGTGCGTGCGCATCAGGATCGGATTGTCGCCACGATCTTGCCCTGAGCCTGTCGGAGGGTCGGCTTCGATAAAGAACGTATCCTGCATATCGCGCGCGGGGTGGTGCGGCGGAAAGTTCAGCAACTGGAAGTTATACTCATCCGTCTCCACTTCGCGCGAGGTGAAAACCTGAAAGCCCATCTCGGCGAGAATGTCCAACACGCGGCGCAATTGCTGCGTGGACGGATGCAGCCGTCCAATGTGCCTGGTGCGTCCGGGCAGGGTTACGTCAATGTGGTCTTCTTCGAGGGATTTCGCCAACACGGCAGCTTTGACCAGCTTGGACCTTTCCTCCAGCGCAGCCTCCAACGCCACTTTGACGCGGTTCGCTGCCTGACCGACGATTGGTCGCTCTTCCTTTGAGAGTTTTCCCAACCCTGAAAAGACTCCCATGAGCGCCGAACTGCGTCCGAGGTGCGTCACGCGCCATGCTTCCACAGCGGCAGGGTCGTTGATGGATGTCAACGACTCGAGCGCCGCTTTTTCGATTTCATTCAATTTGTCTTGCATATATGCCTCCAAAATCTGACCATTGACGATGGACGACTGACCGTGGTCTATCGTCAATGGTCTATTGTCCAAAAAACAAAAACCTCCCGTCCACAATGGGACGGGAGGGAGATTCCCGTGGTACCACCCAAATTAGCGCTCGCCATGCGAGGCTCACTTTGTGCTGACTAGCATCAGCTTCCCCGATAACGCTGGGATTGCGGTTCGTACTACGCGGCAACGCAAAATGAATTTTGCGGTACTTTCACACGGACGGCTCGAGAGGGAACTTCAACTGGTTTCGGTCGGGTGCAATTTCACCAACTGCCTTGCACGTCTCTGGCGGCTTCCGTCAGCCTACTTTCCTCTGTCACAGCCTGGATGGGGCTATTATCTGCGGAATCATGCTTCTGTCAAGTGCGGGACATCGCGATCTGATTGCCGCCCTGCTTTTTTGCCAAATAAAGTGAAGAATCTGCAGCCAGAAGAAGATCGTCAAAATTATTCATGGAGGGTAGTATCGCTGCCAATCCAATGCTTATCATGATCTTTATGGATTTTTCCTGTACCTGAAATGGTTGTTGCTCCAGTTCTTCGAGTATCCGTGCCAGACACTCCATGGATCGGGGGAGGTCGGTTTCGGGAAACAACAATACAAACTCATCTCCCCCATACCGTGCGAACACATCCACCTCCCGAATACAACCGAGGCAAATCTCGCTGAAGTGCTTCAACACTGCATCTCCAATGAGATGTCCATATTCATCGTTGATGTCTTTAAAATGATCAAAATCGATAATGGCAATCGAAAGCGCGGTGTTATACCGTAACGAGCGGGAAAATTCCCGTTGTACCCGTTCAAAGAAGTATCGGCGGTTGTACGCCTGGGTTAATTCATCTGTAATGGAGAGCAAATGCAGACGTTCCTCAGCGAGATCCAGTTTGTGGATAAGGCTGAGATTTCTGCCTGAGAAAAGGGGGGCCAGGATACTTGGGATCAATATGGAAATCAGCAGTCCAACGGGGGATATGGCGCCTTCTGCAACGATAAGGATCAGCGTTGTTATCGCAGCAGAGGCAGTCACCGCAAGAAGAGTGACGGCCAGCGTTATACTTCGAACGCCATATTTGCGCAGGAGCACTCTCAGCAGGGGTTTACTTTGATCCAACATAGAATTCAATTATAGGATAAAAATGAAATTAGAATCGCAGAAAATAATATCGCAGGAGATTTATGACCGCTTCGCCCCTCTTTGAATTTGCTCTGCTCAGTTTTATTTCCATGTTCACCATGGTCAACCCCATCGGCGTCGTGCCCGTCTTCACCGCCATGACCGCCAAACTCTCGCCGCAGGAGTCGCACCGTGTGGCGCGCAAGGCGGCTTTTACGGCATTGGTCATTTTGCTGACCTTTGCGCTGACCGGCCAGTGGATCTTCCGCTTCTTTTCCATCTCGGTGGACAGCCTGCGGATGGTGGGCGGCATCATCTTCTTTATCATGGGTTATGAGATGCTGCAAGCGCGCCTGACCCGCACCCAGTTCGATGATGAAACGACTCACGAATACATCAACGATATATCCATCACTCCGCTGGGCATCCCCATCATTTGCGGACCGGGAGCGATCACATCCGCCATTCTGCTGATGAATGAATCCCGCTCCACCATGGAAGCGGGGTTGGTGTTGGGGACGATCCTTATCATTATCGCATTTACCTATGGACTGCTGCTTGGGGCGAAACAGGTCACGCGGATCATTGGTGAGAACGGCAATAAAGTGATGCTGCGCTTGATGGGTTTGATCGTGATGGTGATCGCAGTGGAATTCTTCTTTGCGGGACTGACGCCGATTGTGCGCGGGATATTATCCGCTTCATAGAATTATTCGATATCCCGCCCTTCCCACTCCTGCATGAACTGGTCGAGGAACTTCACCATGACTTCATGGCGCTGCTCCGCGATGCGTTTGGCGGTGGGGGTGTTCATCCTATCTTTGAGTAAAAGCAACTTTTCGTAGAAGTGATTGATGGTGGCGCTTTTACTGTGCTTGTATTCCTCGAAGCTGGCGTGCATGTGCGGGGGCGAGTCGGGGTCGTACATCATGCGGTTTTTGTAGCCGCCGTAGGCAAAGGCGCGTCCGATGCCGATGGCGCCGATGGCGTCGAGTCGGTCGGCGTCCTGCACGATGAAGCCTTCAAGTGAGTCCATTTTGTTTGCGACGCCCGCTCCCTTGTAGGAGATGTGTTTGATGATCGTGCAGACTGCATCAGCGGTGGGAATGTCCACGCCGCAGGAGTCAAGCCAGGCACGGGCGCGAAGCGGGGTTTCGTCGCCTGATTCGTTGAACTTCCAGTCATCCAAATCGTGCAGCAGGGCGGCAAGTTGGACGATGTATTCATCCGCTTTTTCGTGCTGGCAGATGGCGAGGGCGTTCTTCCAGACGCGGTAGATGTGCCACCAATCGTGTCCGGAGGAGTCGTCTGAAAATTCCTGTTTGATGTAGTCGGCGGTCTTTTGGATGATGTCGGTTTGATTCATTGTTCAAGCAATGCCTGTGGGTCTTTCTTCAATTTTTTCACATGTGGGTTGGAATGAGGGTCGGCAAGTTTTACAAGGAACCATCCATGGATTGCGCCGACGACCGCACCAGCCAGGAATAACACTCCCGCCATCCATAGAACAGACTGCCACATGGCGGGCATCTTGAACGCCAGGTCAATTCCCCAAAAGATGATGGGCATCCCGAACGCCCATGCCAGCATGTTGGCAGGAATCCACACCCCTGCGCCTCGGACCTCGCCTCGAATTGCCAGCCATTGAGCGAAGGAGAGGACTACGCCACCGACGGCTCCCATCCCTGCCGCGAGCAGGAGAATGATCCACTGGGGCGGTTCAACCATCGGCGCGGATGAAGCGGCTGCTTCCCCCATGTTCATTAACGTCGAAGGTAAATATCCCAATACATAGGCAGCCAGCGCGCCGATCAGCGTCGCACGCCACCATGAAAATTTTCCAATGGACGGAAACCACGGATGCATGGCCCACCACTGCGCCAGTCCGACAAAGGTGGCTTCGATTGCGCCGCTGGCGACGGCAAGGATGAATGTCAGCAGGATGCTTGTGACGGTTTGCTGGCTATCGAGCTTTGAGAAGACCAGACCTGTGATGGCGAATGTCAGCCCAAGCCCGATCATTTCGCTGAAGGCATTTGCCAGGGTCCAACGAGTCCATAGGTTGTTTTTTGTCATGCGAACCTCACTTTAACTTTATTCTACGCAGTTCCCCGCCTGTCTGCGTGAAATATCGCATGATGTTTGTAAGGAGTTTACGATTGCATTCATCCCTCAATATTATTTACCGCGCCTGCCACAATTGAGGGCGACAAGGGTCATCACAAAGAGGAATATTCCGATGAGGATGAGGAAGATGCTGGTTAGAACGGCTGAGATGATTGACAAGGTTTTGGTGGGCATGTGGGTCTCCAAAGGAAATAAGGCTATCTTGGACCTAAAAACTTATCGCCATTGAGATGGATCATGTGGGAAGGCATCTCAGCAATCCAAACTTCAGTTTCCCACGCAATATCGTTTGCGAACTTTTTGTAAGTGGCAAAATCCAGAAAAGCAGTTATATAAACTTTACCAAGCTTGCATTTTTCAAGAAGCTTCTCAAGTTCAGCATGCCGTTTGGCTGAAATCGGTCCGTGCGAGGTTACAGCCTCAATGAGGAACAACCACTTCTTTTTAGAGTCATACAAAACGACATCAGGAAATTTTCCATGCGCTGAAACAGGAATTCCCAATTTGGCAAATACCACCTCATCAAAAACAAGCGTCTTATTTGCTGTGTCGCCAAGATAGATCAGTTTTGTACCGGGCGCGAAACGCGGGCCAAATTCCTCCACGATGGCAGCTTGAAGTTTGTTGTGTTTTCCGGGGGATAATTTGTAAACTTTTCCTTCCGCAACTTGTAATGGTATTTTGTTTTGCTCTCTTGTTTTCTGGTACATATCCAGCAGACTACCTTGTGCTTCAATAAATTCCTTTGATTTCGCATTCCACCTTGGTGAACTATAGGAGCGGATCGATTCCAATGCCAAATCTGACAGAATATAATTGGTCAGTCCGCTATTGGTTGGACGGTCAGGGACACCCACATTACGAAGAATCAGCCCTGCCTGCTCAAATTGATGTAACACTTTGCGACGGATGGTTTCGCGGCTGTTCTCGGCATATTCGCGCCCATAGCGTTCTTTGATTTCAACCAAAATATCATGAACCCGCAGACACTTGCCTGTTGCATTCTTCCATTTCGTATTCTCTGAAAGTTGGGCAAGCACCAACAATGTGAGGGCCGAGATCCCATTCTGTTGGGCGGGTGGCAAGCCTAATGTTTCCAGAATTTCCTGTGCCTGTTCGATTTTTCCCATTGTGATTCTAGTCTCCTGTATCATCGGAAATTCTTCCGGCAGTAGTTTCATTTGCCAGAGCGTCGAAAAAACAACTGCGTCAACTTGTTCTGGCGTCCGCTCGCTTATATGTTGGATTTTTTCTCCGATGGCGCGGATGGCTTCCATTGGAGGTAGGGGCAAAGTTCTTAGTTCCGCTGCGTTGACCTGGGTGTTTCCGTTGAGAATTCTAAAATAACGGTCAACAATTGCACTATTCAGCAGGGCGGAAAGCCCAACTGATTCAGAAACCAGCAGCGCATCCTTCTTCCTGAAAATTACATTCAGGTGATTCTCAAATCCAATTTGCTTGAATCTGAATTCGCTCTCCAAAAACGGCGCGGAGACGAGACGTCGTTTATCTTCCTTTGCGCTGAAACGACGCAACAAAACATAATTGGAATTTGGTAGAAGCAGGGCAGGGTCATTTTGAGAAATTGCCTGTGGTTTTCCAAATTTCATCAATGGATATTCCACTTTATAGGGTTTGACGTTTTGCATCCAAAGCAAAGGTGCGAATTCATCTCCATTCACCTGCTCTTTGAGCATTTCCTTTGCGCGGAACGGAACCACCCGCCCTGTGGAAACTTGAAGACCGTATTTTTCCAGTGAACCATCCCATTTGTCTACGGCATCGAGTATTTGTTCGTCCAAAACGCCCATTGGAAGTCGAAAGAGCAGCAAGCCATCATGATTACTTAGTAGATGCCTAAATGAAACTTTACGGGAAATCACCCCTTCTTCAAGGCTTTTCTCGTCATTTGACGACGAAATAATTACATGCCCGGCCAAATAACGATTTGACTGCGGTTGTGACAATTTCTCGAACGCGAAAATTACATTCTCCTGCAGAACTTCGTCGCCTTTGAAAACATCATTGCGGGATTGAAAAACATGAACAGCCAGCGGATTCACATCTCGTAGTAAATCTCGGCGAAATTCGGAAAAATACACGCCTGAACAAAAACTACGGGGGACGATGAAACTGGCTTTCCCTTGTGGCGCAAGCAATTTTGCGGACAATGCCATAAACAACGTGTAAATGTTTGTATGCCCGTTCAGTTTTCCATAAACGGCTTTTACACGCTTATCCTCCGCATTGAGCTTGAAATAGGGAGGATTGCTGATAATATGGGTAAATTTTTTTTGTTTTGCCTGCTCCGAATCAAATAAGGATGGCTGGTTATCTGGCAAACAGGCGAGTACAAAATCTTTCTGATGAACCTGCCAGTTGATTTTGATACCATTCTTTTTCGCTTCTGTGCTGGCAACTTCCAAAACCTTGCGGCTTAAGGCGCATAACTCCTCATCAGTTTCATAAGCCGTAATGGAAATTTCAAACGTCCGTTTTTCCACAATCAATCGTTCAATTACAGCACAGGCTAATACCCCGGACCCAATTGCTGGTTCCAGTATTGTTGCACCGTTTTGAATCTCCCCTAGCTGTTTAGCCATATACCGAGCCACTGCTGCTGGTGTTAAATATTGACCGTGTTCTTTGAGTACATTCGTATCCCGCTTTGCAAGAACACGTTTTCCCTGCTCGTAGGCGTAGATAACCAAATCCTGGTTTTTCATTGAGGGGATTATACCTTCCCCATCCCATCAGACTTTCATTAACCTCCCCATTCATCCAGTTGTCAAATCACCTGGATAGCCTTATAACTACCAGACTAAAAACCACCCAACCAAGGAACTAATTTATGCGTCACGGTTTATTTCAATCCATTCGCGCAGGCGACGAAAAGCCCAAAGTCACACGCGAACTTTTACTGCGCGTCCTCAAGTATGCAAGACCGTACTGGTGGCATATCGCCGGCATGCTCGTGACGATTCTGCTCAGCACGGGCTTATCGTTGCTGACCCCGCTCATCTTCCGCAACATGATCGATGTGGTGCTGCCCGCCAAAGACACAGATAGACTTATCTGGCTCGGTCTGGCGCTGCTGTTCATCCCGGCGCTCAACGGCGGGATCAGTGTCATCCAACGGCGATTGAATTCCACGGTGGGCGAAGGCGTGATCTACGACCTGCGTTCCTCGCTCTTCGCCCGCCTGCAGCGCATGTCATTACGATTCTTCACCAATACCAAAACAGGCGAGTTGATGTCCCGCCTCAACGGTGACGTGGTCGGCGCACAGAACGCCATCAGCAGCACCATCGTCAATATCATCACAAACTTCGTCGAAGCTGCCGCCCTGCTGGCGGTCATGCTGACGCTTGAATGGCGGCTGACCCTCGTCAGCATTTTGATTCTTCCACTGTTCATTATTACGGCTCAACGACTCGGCAATGTCCTGCGCGACATCGCCCGCCAGGCCATGGATGTCAACGCGCAGATGAACGCGCACATGAACGAGACGCTCAACATCGGCGGCGCACTGCTCGTCAAACTCTTTGGACGCGCACGCGAAGAAGAGAAGCGCTTCCGTGAACGCGCCGCGAACGTCCGCGATATGGGCATTCGGCGTGCCGTGGTCGGCTCATCGTTTTTCGTCATCTTCGGTCTGGTCACCGCGGTGGGCACGGCGCTCGTCTATGGGCTGGGCGGTTACTTTGTCATCACCGATGTTTTCACCATTGGCACCATCGTCGCGTTCGGCTCGTATCTTGGGCAACTCTATGGCGCACTGCAGGGGCTGGCTGGCGCGCCTGTTGAATTTTCCACCAGCATGGTTTCCTTCGAGCGCGTTTTCGAAGTCGTTGACCTGCCGCAGGACATCATCGAAAAGGAAGACGCCGTTGAACTGCGTGATGTCAAAGGCGAGCTTGAATTTCAAAACGTCACCTTCAATTACAAAGTGGATGAGTCCATTCTGCTCAAGGAAGTGAAACGCTACGGAAAACACGAAGACGTGCGCGCCGTTTTCAGCGGAGGCAATGGTCAGGGGCCGAGTACCAAGAATCAGGATGGAAGAAGCGCCGCTTCCGACTCCGCCGAAGCTGACTTTACCTCCCAGGCACGGGACATCGCCCTTGAAGGCATCTCCTTTCTCGCCCGCCCCGGACAGTTGATCGCGTTGGTCGGTCCGTCTGGAGCAGGCAAGACCACGGTGACGTATCTCATCCCGCGCCTGTACGACCCCAGTGAGGGGTTGATCCGCATCGATGGGCACGGCTTGAAAGATGTCACGCTTGAGTCGCTTTCCGCCGCCATCGGCATGGTGACGCAGGAGACGTATCTCTTCCACGACACCATCCGCACCAACCTGATCTATGCCAAACCCGACGCCACGCAGGAGGAGATCGAATCCGCCGCGCGCGCCGCGAACATCCACAACTTCATCATGGACTTATCCGATGGCTACGAGACCATCGTTGGCGAGCGCGGGTACAGACTCAGCGGCGGCGAAAAACAACGCATCGCGCTGGCGCGTGTGATCCTCAAAGACCCGCGCATTCTCGTACTCGACGAAGCCACCAGTTCACTGGACAGTGAATCCGAAGCGCTGATCCAGGATGCGTTAAAGCGCGTCATGGCAGGCAGGACGAGCATCGTGATTGCTCATCGCTTATCCACAATTCTTGCCGCTGATTTAATTTTGGTGATGGACCGAGGGAGGATTGTCGAGAGAGGAACTCATGATGAGTTGCTTGCCCAGAATGGGTTGTATGCCCAGTTGTATGAAACGCAGTTTAGAGGTGAGAGGGTTTAAAGATTACAAAGCCAGTGAGAAACTGAAGCAACTTGATTTTCATTATTGAGATTTGCAGCGTTGCTAAAAATACCCTGCTGAAGTTCATCCCAAATTTCGGTTGCCATCTTTTTCTCTATGGCCGCGCCGATAAAGAAGGTGTGCGGATTATGTTTTGTCCGGGTAAATGATTTGCGAATACGTTCAAGAGCAGTCTTTGCAGTTTTCCAGTGTTCATCCGCACCCGCAGGATCAATACCGCCCTTTAGTTCTCCCAACGCAATATAGCTTCCTGCATCCGCTTCATCAAGACTGTCTGGCGCAGCGTTAAACAAACATATATCAACATTATTCTTGACCAATGGAACAGTCAAGTTGTAAATCAATGTGCGGTGTTTACGACCATTTTGCCAATAAAGTCCACGAAGGGTTGATTCAATATCAAGGTCGTCACTATTTTCAAACCAGTTTCGGCTTTTTGTATCTTGCCAGAAATATCTTGTTCCAGAGATTTTTAACGTGGAAAGAATCGCGCGAGTTAATTTTCTTTGCGCCAAAACACCACCAACATTCCGCATTGAACCTCCAAGCGTGTCACCCCGGGTCAATAGAAAACGGAAAACAAGTTCTTCGATAAATTTTTCTCCTGCCGGTTCAAGAAAATTTCTAATAAGTTCTCTAACGGCAGTAGCTTTATCTTCAGACTGTAAATGAGCGGCAGCTTTATCCGAAAGCCCCGCCGCAGTAAGCAAGCCATTTTCAATTCCCTTGACCTTAAGCAAATCAATGGGATTCATTGCCTGAGATGCAGCTTCCTGCAGCGCTCTAGCTTCAGCGATAAAAGGAGTTGCCCGACGATTCTTTTCCAATGCCAATGCAACAAAACCTGCTCGCGTGGCTTCATAGGTGGTTTCAAGATCTTCGCTTGAATTAAGATGACGGCGATAAGGCGGTTTTGAAGGCATTAAATTTTCCTCCAGATATAAATACATTTGCGTAATTCGTCTCGTCCATGCTCACCCATTTGCTGACTACTATTCCCTTTACCACTAGGAAGCACAAGAATATTTTCAACATAAAATCCAAGTTTTTCCGCAATCGACGACAAAATCATATCTACAGAAATACTTGCCCCCGCATAACGCACATTATCATTGACCATAATCAATGGGGCATTGGATTTCATTACCCTGGCGCACTCAGCAATGATACAAGCCATTTCATAGAAATAACCACGAACCATGCGCGGAATACCATTGTTGTTTAATAATCCCTGTGCTTTTTGGGTTTCGAGGTATTTGAGAATTGCCTGTAAAAGTTCCTGCCCGTCAGCAGCGGCAATTGCATTTGTCCACTCTGGATTAATTTTCAAAAGGTCTTTTGCGCGATTCTCAACCGTGCAACTCAGCATTGTTTGTCGTAAATTAATCAAACCTTTTTCGTCTGCACCCAACAAAGCCAGCTCAAGCGCATAAGTTCGGGTATAGTCGTAGCGATTGCAATAAGGCGGTGATGTGATGATTGCATCATATTCGCCTTCCATTAACTTGGGCATAATATCCAGACTTGAGCCATCATAAAGGTGGATTTTGCCCTGCTTCACTTGTGGTAGTTGATTAAACATTTTTTGTTGAATTAGTGTTGTGGGATGCAAATCTTCCAGAATTTCACCAATCTTCCCTGAGACGGCTTTTTCAAAATCAATGATTTCCCCCTTGTCAAAAGGCTTTTTGCCTTGTTTACGTCCAGAGCGATAATCCCAACGTAGATACTGACCATCTTTGCGCGTGTAACTGATAATCTCTAAAACGCACAGTAAAGCAAAAAACAAAACCGCCTGAACACGTTCATTTTCTTGTTGAATTGCGGCTAAATACTTTTCAATTTGTTCCTTGGTTTTTTCAGGATAAGCCCCCCCTGTAATACGTAATTCATTTATAGAAATACGTTCTTTTGAATCTTGCCAAACAGGATTTTTAGCCCATCGCTGTAATTCATCAAAATCATCTGACGAGAACTCGCTTTCAAGCAGGCGTTTTGTGGAAATTATCTGTTGACCAATTTTCAAAAGTTCAATTCCATCTGCATCCAGCCCTATAGCGCTTGCTGTAAAAAGGGCTGTTCCACTTCCAGCAAAGGGATCTAATATTTTTCCTTTTGTAACAGCATACTTTTGAAGAAAGTGCTCAACCAGACTGGCAGAAAAACCCTCTTTATATTTGTACCACCGATAAACGGGACGGTTTTTGTTTGCCTGAAAACTTACTAAAGAACGCGTGAGTGAAGATTGAACATGGAGTTTGGATTTGAAATTGTTTTCAAGTTCTGCATCTAATCGTTCAATTTCATTCAAATCAATTGTTGTAGTAGTTTGGATTTTGAAGTCTAAAGAAAGGTTGGTAGTCATGGAGACCATTTTACAACAAAATCCCAGCATGGGCACACGCTGACGGGTGAGGTTTGCCCCCTCCGTCCTTTGGACACCTCTTCAAAATTCAAACGTGCGGAATTAAGAAAATACTACTTCCTCCCCGCCGCCATCAACGTTGTGGCGCTGTGGAAGCCGACTTCTTTCGCGCGGGCTTTCAATTCCGCGCCGCGAGATTGCAACTCGGGGTGACCGTTGGCGCGTTGGTTGTAACTTTCAAAGACAACCTCAAGCTGGGCGAGGAAGTCTTTGCTTTTGGGGTCTTCGCTCAGGTCGTTCAGGTCGAAGGTGGTCAGGTCGTTTAGACCGAGCGCGGCGACCATGTCCAGCAGTTGTTGACGGGTGTAGGTTTCACGATGGTCGATGCCGTTGACCGTATCCACCGCCGCCCACCAGTGATGCAAAAGCACATGGGTCATTTGGGCTTCGGTCTGTTCGTCGCAGAACATTTCGGAGACGAGCAGGAATCCGCCCGGGCGTAGGACCCGCTTCATTTCACGCAGAACAGGCTCAGGGTCCAGATGATGAAGCGAGTTGGAGATGCAAACGAAGTCGAAGGATTCGTCGCCAAAATCCAGTTTGTGTGCATCCATCAATTGGAAATGGATATTGCGTTGTTTGCGAAACGCCGCGGAGAACGACGGGGCCACATCCTTGTTATTGTCCACGCCGATGATCTCGGTGTAGTCTTTTAAACTATCCACCAGAAAGTGGATGAAATTGCCGTCGCCTGTTGCCACGTCCAACACGCGCCCGCCTGAGATCGTGCCGAAAAAATCTTCTGGTTCCATGATGGTTTCCTTTTATGGTTGCAGCTGTGAATATATCACCGCGCTGGGGATAAATATTTTCGCTAATTCACTCCTCAGTATACCGGCTGGAAGTGTACCTTTGTTATACTACCGTTATCATGGACATTTCACAAAACATTCACCTGCTCGGCGACCTGTTGGGTGAGGTCATCTCGGAGCTTGAATCGCCGGAACTTTTCGAGACCGAGGAACGCATCCGCAAGCTTGCCAAGGCGCGCCGAAGCGGGGAGAAGGCTGCCGCAGCGCAATTGCAGCAACAGGTTTCCGCGCTTAAGAATGAGGATGCGCGCGCGGTTGCTGCCGCCTTCGCCGCGTATTTCGATCTCGTCAACCTGGCCGAGGAGAACCATCGCGTGCGGCTGCTCCGTCAGCGGGAGGATGAATCATTCCCGGAACCAGTCCACGAGTCCATTGGCGAAGCGATTGCCATTCTCAAACAGCGCGGTGTGCCTTCAAGCGATGTCGCCGCCTTGATGGATAAACTCTCCATCGAACTTGTCCTTACCGCGCACCCGACGGAAGCCCGCCGCCGCACGATCCTCTCGAAGACAGAGCGCATCACGACTCACCTCAGCCTGCTCGGCCAAAGTGGACTGTATCAACACGAACGGCAGGATGCGATCAACATACTGCGCGCCGCGATCTCCACGCTCTGGCTGACTGACCGTGCCCGCGCCGAAAAGTTAACCGTCACCGACGAAGTGCGCACAGGCATGTATTTTGTGGATGCGTTCTTTTGGAACACCATCCCCGTGATCTACCGTGACCTGGAACGCGCGCTCGAAATCCATTACCCCGCTGTGAAAGCGCCGCAAGCCTGGCTCAAACTCGCCTCATGGATTGGCGGTGACCGCGACGGGAATCCCTTTGTCAAATCGGAGGTCACTGCCGAGACCCTGCGCCTGCATCGCGGACTTGCCGTGGAAAACCTGCGCCGCGAGTTTCAGGAACTCGGGCGTCAGTTGAGCGTCAGTTCCAACCGCATCCCACCGCCGCCCGGGTTATTGGCATGGATCGATAAACGCCGTCCCTTCCCGCCACATGCGGATTACATCGAAAAACGTTATTCCAATGAACCCTATCGCCTCGTGCTGGCGCTGCTTGCCCACGATCTTGCCGAAGCCTCACGCGATGACATGACCAGTCACCTGTTGGGGACGCACGCGCATCAGGCGTATCTTAATGAAAATGATTTACTTGAGCCTCTGCGCCTGATTGCCGCTGCATTACCTGAAAACCTTGTGCGTGACCAATTACAGACCGTGATCCACAAAGTGGAGATATTCGGCTTACACGCCGCGCGGTTGGACATTCGCGAAGACTCGAGCCGTTTCAATGCGGCATTGAGTGAAGTTCTGCGGGCGTTGAACATCGAATCCGATTTTGAGAATCTACCAGACGCCGAACGCACGGAATTATTGACCCGCCTGCTGCGTGAACCCGTCCCCGAACTTTCGCGCCACCCTGGTGTGACGGCTGGCGCAGAAGAGACCTGGTCACTCTTTCAACTGATTGGGCGGGCGAACGAGATCTACGGGAGCGAACTGCTCGGCCCCATCGTCATCTCGATGACGCACGCCGCCGCTGATGTACTGACCGTGCTGCTACTCGCCAAGTGGGCGGGCTGTGTCCATCTGCCACCCATCACGCCGTTGTTTGAATCCATTCAGGATTTGAAGGATGCGCCTGCGATCCTTGAACAACTTTTCACGTCTGATTTTTACCACGAACATTTGCAATCCCATCACAATGACCAGATGGTGATGATCGGCTACTCCGATAGCAACAAGGACGGCGGGTATATGATGGCGAACTGGTCCTTGTATCAGGCGCAGGAGGAGATCACGCGTGTCGCTGCCAGGCACAACGTCACGTTGACCATCTTCCACGGGCGTGGCGGGACGATTGCGCGCGGCGGCGGGCCCGCCAACAACGCCATTCGCGCCCAGCCTGCGGGCAGCATCAATGGACGCTTCCGCGTGACGGAGCAAGGCGAGATCATCGCTTCACGCTACGCCAACCCCGGGCTTGCGCATCGTCATCTGGAGCAGATTGCTGGCGCGGTCATCCTCGCCTCCGCGCCGCACGAAGAAGAATACGTCCCGAAGAATTGGCGTCAGGTAATGGAGCAGGTCTCGGCGGCGGGATTAAGCGCCTATCGTTCCCTCGTGTACGAAACCCCGGGCTTCATCCAATTTTGGGAATCCGCCACTCCGCTCGATGAGATCAAGCGCCTGCAAATTGGTTCGCGTCCCGCATCGCGCGCCAAGACGGGAGCTGTGAATCAGATCCGCGCCATTCCATGGGTCTTCTCGTGGATGCAGAGCCGCTTCAACCTGCCGAGTTGGTACAGCCTCGGCGCGGGACTCGCGGCAGTGGATGACCTGCCGCTTCTGCAGGACATGTACGACGGCTGGCTTTTCTTCCGCACTTTGTTGAACAACTCGGAGATTTCCCTGCTCAAAGCGGACATGGATATTTCCGCCTTGTATGTGACTCTCGCGCCCGATAAAAAACTGGCAGATGAAATTTTCGCCACCATCCGCGCGGAATACGAACGCACGCGCGACTCGGTTTTGAAGATCAGCCGCCACGCGTCACTGCTGGAGCTGGAACCTGTCACTCAGCAAGCCGTTCAACTCCGCAACCCCTATGTTGACCCGTTGAACTACATCCAGGTGGAGACTCTGCGCCGACTGCGTTCGCTTCCCAATCCCGATGGCGAAAACGCCAAGCTACTGCGCGAAGTGATGTCGCTGACCATCAACGGCATCGCGGCCGGGCTGCGAAACACGGGCTGAGATTTATCGGTATTAACTTTTTCGTGAAAATTTGTGGTCTTCGTGGACGACTTTCTTAATTCCAATAACGTCTATTCCATCAAATTAATC
This sequence comes from Anaerolineales bacterium, assembly GCA_030680155.1. Classification (GTDB taxonomy): domain Bacteria; phylum Chloroflexota; class Anaerolineae; order Anaerolineales; family Villigracilaceae; genus Villigracilis. Next base: position 2,439 of record JAUXWL010000092.1, on the reverse strand, counting down.
CTTGCGACTACAAACCCTGCTACAATCTGCATAACCCCAAACAAAAGGACTTCCCCATGACCCAGCCCTTGACAATATCCTCTGAAACGTCGATGACTTCATGCGCGGGACGTTTGTCCATGTGATAACCCATCAGGATGTTCATCCATTCGGCGAGATGGGCGAGATTATCCTTCGGTGACCATCCACCCGCATCCGGCGTGGACATTTGCTCGTCGGTCAGGCTTTCGGCGAGTTGAATCAGGGCATTCCACTCGTGCTCTATCGCGGACATCAGTTCAGGTTTGTCTTTGGGTATCCATTGGTCAGTCATGGGTATTCTCCTATAAAGTGATCAATTTACCTTCTTCAAGTTTTTCTTTTTCCTGATCTTTGCGCCATATCCACGCTTCGCCACGAATGAGGGTGGTTTTCCTGCCGTTCACTCTCACATAAGCCCCATCAGATAGCATCACAATGGGATTATCATAAAAGAAATGATAATCTGCGAGCCACTCGTCTTTCATTGATTGTCCATGCGCATCCAGAGGATAGTGCGGTGAAAAATTGAAAGGGGTGGCATTTATTCCTTCAAAGTACGGAGACCCCACGCTGTTCATATCCTTTGATGTGAGGATGTTGGGTCCGCACACAATGGCGCCGGCGCTAAACGCAACAACAGGCAATCCAGCTTGAACTTTCTTTCGTAAATATGGCATCACTCCGCTGATATGTAGGCGATGAGCAAGAAGAAAAGTGTTTCCTCCAGGGATGTAAATCAACGAGCTTTCGCGAATTATATTTTCAATTTCTGTTCGCGATAGTACTTTCGTATTTATCGTTTGCAAACGCGCGAGCCCTTTGAAGGCTGTTTCATTCAACTCCAGCCATCGTTCTGCGTAAAGGGATGCCAGGGGCATATATGTCACAACCGGGTCATCCCTGTTTTCTAAATAAGGTCGGCCCGCATCTACGATATAGCGGATGTCATTTTCTCCAGGGGATGAAAAAAGATGAAGGTGGAAAGGCATGAGCGGAATTGTATCAAACAAAGCCGGGTGGGTATCCATCTACCGTGATCAAGCAAACCATGCCAGGAACGGCGTCGAAAATCTCCTGACTTTCGAGCAGAATCCTGAGATTTTGCAGCCCGCGCTGACAACCTTTGCATGCACCCAATCGCATCTTGCGCAACAGGGAAAATCTGAATCCTGCTACAATCTGACCAACCCCAAACAAAAGGACTCCCCCATGACCCAGACATACGATGCCATCATCATTGGCGCAGGTGTGATCGGCGCCAGTATAGCCTTCCACCTTGCCGAACGCGGACTCAAACCCATTATCCTCGAACGCAACACCATCGCATCTGGCGCCACAGGTCACTCCAGCGGATTGGTGCGCATGCATTACGACCTGACGGTGGAGTCCGAAATGACCTATGTCAGTTATAAAAATTATTTCACCAATTGGAAGGAACGCGTCGATGGTGAGTGCGGTTTCATCAAGACAGGCTTTATGATGATCGCCAAACGCGAACATGAAGACAGACTGCGAGGCAATGTCGCCAACCAGCAAAGGATCGGCATCAACACCTCCGTCATTTCTGCGGCGGATGTGCAGAAACTTGTCCCTGATTTTTTGACCGACCATTTTGACGTTGCCGCCTACGAACCTGACTCTGGCTACGCAGACGCTTCGATGACCACAAACTCGTTCCTGGATGCCGCTAAGAGAATGGGCGCCACGCTGATGCAGAACTGCGCGGTCACGGCAATCCATGTGGCTGGCGGAAAAATTGTCGGCGTGGATACTACCAAAGGCGAATTCTCAGCTCCCGTTGTCGTCAATGCGGCGGGACCCTGGGCGAAGCAGGTCGCAGCGCTGGCGGATGTCGATGTCCCGCTTGAAACCTGGACTCACGATGTCGCCTTCCTGCACCGTCCGCCGTCCTTGGGGAAAATCCCTGCTGTGATCGATGACACCATCAATTGTTATTTCCGCCCTGAAGGCAGCGCGCTGATCCTTGCGGCAGGCGAGGACGAGTCGATGCGCGGCGAGGAACCCGATGCCGAAGACCAGACTCCCACACCGACCTTCCTCGAAAAGCTGATCGATGCGATGGTGCGGCGTATTCCAAAAATTGAAGAGAGCGGCTTGCATTCCATCCACGTTGGGCGTGATGGCATTACGCCGGATCAACGCGCCATTTACAGCGCGGCGGGACCCGATGGTTTTTACCTCGCCTGCGGCATGAGCGGCACAGGCTTCAAGACCTCCCCCGCTGCCGGAGCCTGCATGGCAGAGATCATCCTCGACGGCGCACCGAAAACCGTGGATATCCGTCCCTTCAATTTTGGGCGCTTCGCCAAAGGCGAGTGGATCAAAGGCGAATTCGAATACGGGCATATCTGGAAATAGATTTTGCAATATGGAGTCAGGGAGCTTGCTCCCGCAACT